>FUZR01000004.1 GCA_900167895.1 Bacteroidales bacterium WCE2004
TGCGGTGGCAGTCTCGCCAGAGTCCCCAACATGACTTGCTGGTAACTGGCGACAAGGGTTGCGCTCGTTATGGCACTTAAGCCAACATCTCACGACACGAGCTGACGACAACCATGCAGCACCTCGACAAGTGCCCCGAAGGGCGTCACAATCTCTTGATCCTTCACTTGCCGTTCGAGCCCGGGTAAGGTTCCTCGCGTATCATCGAATTAAACCACATGTTCCTCCGCTTGTGCGGGCCCCCGTCAATTCCTTTGAGTTTCATTCTTGCGAACGTACTCCCCAGGTGGATAACTTATCGCTTTCGCTTGGCCACCGACTGTGTATCGCCGACGGTTAGTTATCATCGTTTACTGCGTGGACTACCAGGGTATCTAATCCTGTTTGATCCCCACGCTTTCGTGCCTCAGCGTCAATGACGGATTCGTGAGATGCCTTCGCAATCGGTGTTCTGAGTAATATCTATGCATTTCACCGCTACACTACTCATTCCTCCCACGGCATCCGTATTCCAGCTCGGCAGTATCAAAGGCAGTTCCAGTGTTAGGCACTGGGCTTTCACCCCTGACTTGTCGAACAGCCTACGCACCCTTTAAACCCAATAAATCCGGATAACGCTTGCATCCTCCGTATTACCGCGGCTGCTGGCACGGAGTTAGCCGATGCTTATTCGTGATGTACTCTCATCGATGCACACGTGCACCTTATTGCTCCACCACAAAAGAAGTTTACGACCCATAGGGCCTTATTCCTTCACGCGGCATGGCTGGTTCAGGCTTGCGCCCATTGACCAATATTCCTCACTGCTGCCTCCCGTAGGAGTCTGGACCGTGTCTCAGTTCCAGTGTGGGGGACCTTCCTCTCAGAACCCCTAGACATCGTCGCCTCGGTGTGCCGTTACCACGCCGACTAGCTAATGTCTCGCGAGCCCATCCGTATCCGACGGATCTTTCAAACAAAGGTCATGCGGCCTCTGTTGTTATGGGAAATTAGACGGCGTTTCCACCGCTTATGTCCCGGATACGGGCAAGTTGCTCACGCGTTACGCACCCTTTCGCCGGTCGCCGGCAGAGTATTGCTACTCTCCGCTGCCCCTCGACTTGCATGTGTTAAGCCTGCCGCTAGCGTTCATCCTGAGCCAGGATCAAACTCTTCTTTGTATATTTTTTATACTTACTCAGTCTGTCCTGACACTCTATCAATTTCCAAAGAAATCAACGCTCTCGATTCTTAGTTTCTCGGTACTTGCTTGTACTTTGTTCTTGTCAGTCTTTTCAATGATCTTTTCAATTTTTGGCGTTAAAAAATCAGCCTTTCGGCTGACCGCCAGACCCTCTCTTGCGATTGGGATTGCAAAGGTAATCACTTTTCTTGAAACTGCAAATTTTTCGAAGAAATTTTTTCAAAAAATTTTGCGTTCAAACGATGTGAAAGAGCTTTTTCAACCCCCCGTTTCCGAAAGGGGATGCAAAGGTAATGACTTTTTCTGAACTTCCAAATTTATTTTTAAAAAATTTTCATCAAAGTCGCTTTTTCTACCTGCACGCGCGTGTATCGCGTACGCGCATTATGCGTATACGTGCGCACACGCTCAATTAGAATTGAAAAAAAGCTCCGGCCGTCCAGGCCCCGCCAAGGGGTGACCGGACGGCCGGAGCCATCTCGCTGCAGGAAGATCCTACATCATGCCGCCGGCGGGCATCGCGGGGGCAGCCGGAGCGGGCTCCGGAATGTCCACGATTCCGCACTCGGTGGTCAGGAACATGCCGGCCACGGAAGCGGCATTCTCCAGGGCGACGCGGGAGACCTTGGTCGGGTCGATCACGCCAGCCTCGAACATGTTGACATAGGTATCGGTACGGGCGTTGTAACCGAAGTCGCCCTTGCCTTCCTTGATCTTCTGGATGATGACGGCCCCGTCCACGCCCGCGTTGACCGCGATCTGGCGGACCGGCTCCTCGATGGCCTTGGCCACGATGCGGATACCGGTGGTCTCGTCTTCGTTGTCACCCTTGAGGCCCTCGAGCGCGGCGGCCGCACGGATGTAGGCCACGCCGCCACCCGGGAGGTAACCCTCCTCCACGGCGGCACGGGTCGCATTGAGGGCATCCTCGACGCGGTCCTTCTTCTCCTTCATCTCCACCTCGGTGGTCGCACCGACATAGAGGACGGCCACGCCGCCGCCGAGCTTGCCGAGACGCTCCTTGAGCTTCTCCTTGTCGTAGTCGGAGGTGCTGGCCTCGATCTGCTTGCGGATGGACTCCACGCGCTCTGCGATCGCGTCCTTGGCGCCGGCGCCGCCGACGATGGTCGTGTTCTCCTTGGTGATGGTGACCTTCTCGGCCTTGCCGAGCATGTCAGGCGTGGTGTTCTCCAGCGTGAAGCCGCGGTCCTCGGACACCACGACGGCGCCCGTCAGGGTGGCGATGTCCTGGAGCATCTCCTTGCGGCGGTCGCCGAAGCCCGGCGCCTTGACGGCGGCGATCTTCAGGGCGCCGCGGAGCTTGTTGACCACGAGCGTGGTCAGTGCCTCGCCGTCCACGTCCTCGGCGATGATCAGCAGCTCGCGGCCTTCGCGGGCGATCGGCTCGAGGATCGGGAGGAGATCCTTCATCGTGGAGATCTTCTTGTCGGTGATGAGGATGGAAGGATTGCTGAGTTCGGCCTCCATCTTGTCGCCGTTGGTCATGAAGTACGGGCTGATGTAGCCGCGGTCGAACTGCATGCCCTCGACCACCTTCACTTCGGTGTCGGTGCCCTTGGCCTCCTCGACGGTGATCACGCCGTCCTTGCCGACCTTGGACATCGCGTCGGCGATGAGCTTGCCGATGTAGTTGTCGTTGTTGGCGGACACGGTGCCGACCTGCTCCACCTTGGAGTAGTCGTCGCCGACCTGCTGGCTCTGCTTCTTGAGCTCGTCGACCACGGCCGCGACGGCCTTGTCGATACCGCGCTTGAGGTCCATCGGGTTGGCGCCGGCGGTCACGTTCTTGATGCCGACATTGATGATCGCCTGGGCGAGCACGGTGGCGGTGGTGGTGCCGTCGCCGGCCTGCTCGTTGGTCTTGGAGGCGACCTCCTTGACCATCTGGGCGCCCATATTCTCAAATCGGTCCTCCAGTTCGACTTCCTTGGCGACGGTCACGCCGTCCTTGGTCACCTGCGGAGCACCGAATTTCTTCTCTATCACGACGTTGCGGCCTTTCGGGCCGAGCGTCACCTTGACTGCATTTGCCAGCGCGTCCGCACCGGACTTCATCTTGGAACGGACGTCAACGTCGAATTTGATTTCCTTTGCCATAATTACAGAATTGCTAAAATGTCAGACTGCTTCACGATCAGATACTTCTTGTCCTCGACCGTCACCTCGGTGCCGGCGTACTTGCCATAGAGGACCTGGTCACCGACCTTGACCTCCATCGGCTCGTCCTTCTTGCCGGGACCGGCCGCAAGGACCTTACCCTGCTGGGGCTTCTCTTTCGCCGTATCGGGGATATAAATACCGGATGCCGTCTTGGTCTCAGCCTCCTTGGGCTCGATCAGGACTCTGTCTGCTAAAGGTTTGATCATAATGCTATGTGTTTTTGATTTGAATCAACTACGCCGCGGCTGCCCGCGACAGCAGGATTAAAATCAAGGTCCGTGCCAATGACAATTTGTCAGATCACGCTCTCAGGCGCCCGGAAAGAGGATCTGCCAGAGCACGATCCCCACGGAAACGCTCACGTTGAGCGAATGCTTGGTCCCCGACTGGGGAATTTCGACGGACAGGTCGGCGGCGTCCACGACGTCCTGCCGGACGCCGTCCACCTCGTTGCCGAAAACGACCGCATAGCGGCGGCCCGGCTCGCGCCGGAAACGCTCGAGCGACACGGCGTGCTCCGTCTGCTCGGCGCACACGACCGTCCAGCCCTCCGCCTGCAGGCGCCGCACGAGGGCGAGCGTGTCGTCGACATGCTCCCAGGGCACGCTCTGCTCGGCGCCGAGCGCCACCTTGTGGATCTCGGCGGAAGGGGGCGTGGCGCAGATGCCGCACAGCCAGACCTTGTCCACCTTGAACGCGTCGCCGGTGCGGAAAGCGCTGCCGACATTGTGCGCGCTGCGGATGTTGTCCAGCACCAGCACGACCCCCGAAGGGGGCAGCTCGCGATATTGGTCCGCCTTGATGCGGCCCAACTCGATATTCAGCAATTTCCTGTCGCTCATAGAGCACAAAGATACGGAAAAGTTACTATATTTGTGGCTCATTTTTAAGACGTATGAAACAGGACATCAAAATCTTCGATCTGATCAAAAAGGAACACGAGCGCCAGAAGTCCGGCCTCGAACTCATCGCTTCGGAAAATTACGTTACGGACGAGGTCCTCTCGGCCATGGGGTCCATCTGCACCAACAAGTATGCGGAGGGTTACCCCGGCAAGCGCTACTACGGCGGTTGCGAGGTCGTGGACCAGATCGAGCAGCTGGCCATCGACCGCCTGAAGGAGCTCTACGGAGCCGAATGGGCCAACGTGCAGCCTCACTCCGGCGCCCAGGCCAACATGGCCGTCACCATGGCTGTCCTCCACCCCGGCGACACCTTCATGGGCCTCGACCTCAGCCAGGGCGGCCACCTCACCCACGGCTCCCCGGTCAACGCCTCCGGTTTCCTTTATAATGCCGTCGCCTACGGCCTCGACCCCGAGACCGGCCGCGTCGACTACGACAAGATGGAGGAGCTCGCCCTCGAGCACAAGCCCAAGCTGATCATCGGCGGCGCCTCGGCCTACTCCCGCGAATGGGACTACGCCCGCATGCGCGCCATCGCCGACAAGGTGGGCGCGATCCTCTGGATCGACATGGCCCACACCGCCGGCCTGATCGCCGCCGGCCTCCTTGAGAATCCTGTCAAATACGCCCACATCGTGACCTCCACCACGCACAAGACCCTTCGCGGTCCGCGCGGCGGCGTGATCCTCATCGGCAAGGACTTCGACGACCCGCAGGGCCGCACCACGCCCAAGGGCGTCGTCAAGAAGATGAGCCAGGTCATCGACTCCTACGTCTTCCCCGGCGTGCAGGGCGGCCCGCTCGAGCACGTCATCGCGGCCAAGGCCGTGGCCTTCTTCGAGGCCCAGCAGCCCGAATACATCCAGTACCAGAAGCAGGTCGTCGCCAACGCCCAGGCCATGTGCGCCGAGTTCCTGCGCCGCGGCTACAAAGTCGTCAGCGGCGGCACGGACAACCACCTGATGCTGATCGACCTCCGCGGCAAGTTCGACGAGGTGACCGGCCGCATCGCCGAGCAGCAGCTCGAGCTCGCCGCCATCACCCTCAACAAGAACATGGTCCCCTTCGACACCCGCAGCCCGTTCCAGACCTCCGGCTTCCGCATCGGCACCCCGGCCGTGACCTCCCGCGGTTTCGTCGAGAAGGACATGGTCGACATCGTGGCCCTCATCGACGAGGTCCTCGCCTCCTGCGCCAAGCACATCGAGGCCCTGACCGTCAAGAAGGGCGAGGAGCCGACCGCCGCCCAGAAGGCCTCCCTCGCGGAGCATCAGGCCGTGCTGGACGACGTCAAGCGCCGCGTCCACCAGATGACCGCCGGCGTTCCCCTCAACAAATATTAGCAGGGGCGCGGCAAGCGCAAACGAAAACCGTGGAGGCCGTACGGCCCCCACGGTTTTATTTTTGTCAGAAAAGGAATTACGCCTTCAGGCCCGCGATGACGGCGGCGGTGAAGCCGGCCTTCTCCATCGCGTTGAGCCCGCGGATCGTGACGCCGCCGGGCGTGGTCACGCGGTCGATCTCCGCCTCGGGATGCGCGCCGCGCGCGTCCAGCAGCGCCGCGGCACCCTTGACGGTCTGCAGCGCCGCCTCCATGGCTTCCTTCGGATACAGTCCCAGCTCGACGCCGCCCTCCGCGGATGCGCGCGCATAGCGGAGCGCGAAAGCAATCCCGCAGGAAGCGAGCATCATGCCGGCGTGCAGGCGCTTCTCGTCCACGACGGCCGTCTTGCCGACGGCGTCGAACAGGCCGCGCACCTGCGCAAGCGTCTCTGCGTTGCCCGCAATCTCGTGGATGAAGGTCATGCTCTCCCCCACCTCGATGGCCAGGTTCGGAATCACGGCGTAGAGGCCTTTCAGGCCGCAGCCGGCCACCATCTCCGCCAGGTCGGCCGCCGGGATGCCGGCGGCGAAGGACACGAGCACCTTGCCGGTCAGGACCGGCTTCAGCTCCTCCAGCACGCCTGCGACCAGCCAGGGCTTGACGCCGATGACGACGACGTCCGCGCCACGCGCGGCGGCGGCGTTGTCGCTGGAAGTCTGCAGGCCACGGGCCGCAAACTTCTCCAGCGTGGAGCTATGCTTCGCCGTGACGGTGATGCGGACGTCGGGCAGGGCGCCCGCGAGGCCCAGGGCCGTGGCGCCGCCCATGTTGCCGGCGCCGATGATCGCGATATTCATACCGATAGGATTTATTGCTTGCAAATATATGCAAAAAGTGCCTCCGAATCAACCCCTTCGCGCACCCGGGTGCCATTGGCCTCGAAGAGGTCGAGCGCCTCGATGCAGAGATAGTCGACGTAGTCGTTCCAGCGGTCCCCGCTGTGGCTGCGGACCCATTCGAGCGTCACGCTCAGCTCCCGGTCCTTCTTCACCTGCCGGTAGAGCTCGACCAGGTCGCCGTCTTTCTTGCTGCGCACTTGCCCCGTCAGCAGCGCGATGCCGCTCTCGCAGTCGCTCCGTACCAGCACGCTGCTCCGCTCGGGCACGTGCAGCAGGGCGTGGATGATCGCCGCCAGCTCCTGCCGGTGGCTGGTCGAGTAGCGGCTCGCCTCGCTCCACTGATAGAGGACGCGCTCGGCGTCGCGATCCAGCACGATGCAGGCCGCCGCCCCGAAATTCTTCGGGACGAGGTAGCTGCCGTCCGTGTAGGCGTAGTAGTCGTATTGCGGCTTGCCGCTCTCCCGGAAGTCCCAATATTTCATAGGCAGCGTCCGAGGGCGGTGTCGCGGTGGCGGAAAGCGTCCAGGCTGAGGCGCAGGGAGAACTGCTGCTGCCAGCCCAGGTAGCCCGAAGGGCCGAAATGGACCTTGGCGGCGACGCGCATCGACAGATAATGGCTGAGCTGCGGAATCCACGCCAGCTCCACATAATCATAGAAGCGGTTGTAGCAGGGCGTGCCGAAATAGAGGGCGGTGGCATAGAGGCCTCCCTCCGCGGAACGCGCGAAGAAATACGGCATCAGGTCGCCGCCGACGTAGGTGATGTTGGACAAGCCGACGTTCCAGCGGCGCGCGGTCAGCTTCAGTTCGCCGCCCAGCGGCAGATAAGGCTTCGCGGCGTCGCGGTGCGCGTGCTGATAGCTTGCCAGCGCGCCGAGCTGCACGGACAGCTCCTGCCAGGGCGTGCGGGCGGAGAAGTCCATCCGCAGCCAGGGATTCAGCAGATGGCTGTCGACCATGTCGCGGGAGGTGGCGGAAGCATACTGGTAATAGCTGCCCGCCCAGCCGAGCGAAAGCCAGCGCGTGGCGCCCCAGCGGCCGAAAGAGACCAGCTGGAAGCGGTCAGGGCCCATGTAGTCGGCGGCCAGTTCCGTATAGAAGCGGTCCGAGCGCCACTTCAGGAGCGCGCCCTCGATATTGCGGTCGGTATTGCGGTACATCCCGGAGAAAAGCGCCTCGGAATAGGCGCCCTCCATGAAGCGGCGCGGGAAGATGCCCGCGACTGCTTCGAACACGCCGCGCTGCGTACGCACGTGCGCGTCGTAGAAAAGGATGGGCTCGCGGAACAGCCCCTCCCAGGTCTTCGACCCGAGGTCGTAAGCGAGCTCCACGCCCGCAGCGAAGCGGTGGTGCACCTGGCCCGACTGCTGGATACTGAACCCGGCCGTGGGCGCGAACACAAGCGTGTTCATCGTCCCGGAAGGGATGAAGGCACTGTTGGACGCGTCAAATGCGCGGTTGTCGAAAATCAATTGGAAATCAGCGTCATACTCCCAGGAGAAACGGTTGCGGCCGGTCAGATCATCGATTCGGATGCTGCCCCGGTAGGACTGGGCCAGAACCGGCAGAGCGAGGGTGACGAGCAAGGCAATACAGATGGCTTTTCTCATACGGATACAAAGTTACAATTTAAATATGGAAAAGCAATCTACCGAGGGTCAATACCTTAGGAGTAGCTGTGCATGCCGCCCAGGAAAAGGTTGACGCCGAAGTACGTCACCAGGACCGCCAGGAACGCGAGGATGCTGAAGATGTGGAAGAAACGCGGCCGGCGGAAAGCCGGGAGCGAACCGCCGTGCAGCGCGGCCGCATAGATGAGCACCGTGACCAGCGCCCAGGTCTCCTTGGGGTCCCAGGACCAGTAGTTGCCCCAGGAAATGTTGGCCCACACGGCACCCAGGAAGGTGCCGAAGGTCAGCAGGAACACGGCCGGATACAGGATCAGCAGGCTGACGTCGCGCAGCCGCTCCGACGGGGCGGCCGGCAGGAAGAGGCCCATCATGCCGTTCAGGGCCACGAGCCCGAACAGCGTGTACGAGACCATCATCGCCAGCACGTGGACGCTCAGCAGCGGCGACTGCAGCACCGGCATCAGGTGCGTGATCTGCGGATTGGCGCTCGCCAGCGAGGCGAGGAGCATCGTGAAGCCCGCGAGGACCAGTCCGAGCGGCTGCACGAGCGCGAAGCGCCGCCAGAGCAGCAGCATCGCGAGCGCGCTCAGCCACGCCATCAGCAGCATCACGCTGTAGCTGCCCGCGAAAGGAGCGTGTCCGGACACATACCACCGGAGGCCCAGCACCACGGTCAGGTAGCAGAAGAGCAGCAGCGCGACGCCGGTCAGAGCGCGCTGCAGCCAGCGCGGCGTCTGGCGGCCGCGCGCCATCAGGATGCCGCTCAGGATGAAGACCAGGATGCCCAGCGTGATGGACGCCATGAACGGCACCATCGGCCGGGAGATGCGGTTGTAGAAGCGCTCGGCGCGGATTTTCCGCGCAGGCGGCAGCACGGCGCCGGCCTCTTTCTCCTGGTATTCCCGGATCTTGGCGAGCAGGCGCGACACCTCCGGCCAGTTCTCCGCCCGGATCTCGTCGTGGAGCAGGTCCAGCGAGCGGCGGATGAAGACCCAGCGCTCATATTCCAGGCCCTCCGGCAGCGGCTCGTCGCAGTGGAACCAGACAACCGGCTGCAGGCCGGGGCTGGCCGCTACGAGCGAATCCGCGAAGGCGATCGGGAAAATCCGGAAGGCCCGCCCGGAAGCGGCCGACATCCGGATCGCTTCCTTCTCGCGCTCCTTCTCCGTGCCCGCTTCACCGGCCTTGAGCTTGAACGGCTCGGCCTTCCACCAGTCGTAGTAGAACAGCCAGCCGGAGACGACCTGCTCCGCCGAATACGGCCCGTAGTGCGCCTTGCCGTAGGCCTTGAGGCAGTAGTCGCGCGCGAGGGTCTGCATCGGGGCGATGCGGTCGTTGTAATAGACGTAGAGTCCGCCGAACTGCTCCGCCACCTCGGCCGGCAGGGCCGGCGGGAGCTCCGCTCCGGCGGCCAGGCCGCGCTGCGGCAGGAGCAGCAGGAGCAGCAGCGGCGCCGCGGAGCGGATGCGCCGCAGCACCTGGCGGAAGCCGCTGTCTTTCTCGAAGAAGAACCCGATCATCGACAGCAGCAGGAGCAGATAGCCGGCGTAGGTGATGCCGATGCCGGCCGGGTCGTGGTTGACCGACAGCCACGCCCCCCGCAGGTCCGGGTCGTAGCTGGACTGATAGATACGGTAGCCGAACCAGCGGAAGATCCGGTTCATCGACACCGTCCGGGAGTCGACGGTCCTGCCGTCCCCGAAGCTCAGCTCCGACACGTAGTCGGCCGCCTGCGCCGAACCGGGGTAATATTCGACCTTGAAATCGTCGAGCCGCAGCCAGAACGCAAGCGGATGCGCCCGCCCGGTCGCATCAACGAAGCTCTCCGTGCTCTCGCCCACCCGCAGATGGATCCGGCCCTGCACGCCGGTCAGGTGCGTGACCAGGGCGCCGACCAGGATCACGGTCAGCGCCAGATGCAGGCAAAGCGTCGGCAGCCGCTTCGCCACACCGCGGCTCAGCAGCCACACCAACCCCGTGCCGGCGCCCACCGCCCAAAAGGCGATGAATACGGGAGAATGATAGACGAGGCGCAAGGCCGCCGAGGTGCCCTGCAACTTTTCCAAAACCGTAGCGGCCATCATCATCACGATGACGGCCGCCAGGGAGCCGAAGCTCAAAACCTTGAATATTCTAAATCGCATTGATAAATTCTACGACTGCCGCGCGGTCTTCGGCCGAAAGATAATAAAATTTCTCCGTAGACCGATAGGCATCGCTTTCCTTGCTATAAGCATGCCACATGATCGCTTCGACGACATTGCGCGCGCGATTGTCGTGCAGACGGTCCTCGGCGCCGGTGTTGGCCTTGGAGAGACCGCGGCCCCAGAGGGGCGTAGTGCGGCACCAGCTGCCGTGGATGCCGTTCTTCATGAAGAGCCGGTGCTGGATCATGTCGGTGTAGGGCCAGATCGTCTGCTCCTCGTAGCGGGGCAGCGGCTTGCCGTCGAGGATGGCCGGCGCCCAGTAGTTGTCGGACTTCGTCTCCCAGGACGGGCGGTGGCAGCTGGCGCAGCCGATCTCGCTGAAGAGCTCCTTGCCGCGCTGCACTTCCGGGCGGTTGAGATCGCGGGCGCGCGGGATCGAGAGGCCGCGGTGCCAGACCAGGAAGTTGTAGTACTGGTCGTCGCCCATCTCGGGCTCGAAGTTGTGCCATTCGTTGTCGAACTGGTTGGTGGAAGGGTCCAGCAGATGCAGCACGGCGTCCGCGATCCCTTCCGGCGTGCCGTCGGCATGGTAGGGCGACGACGGGTCGGCCTGGATGGCGGCGATCACCTCCGGATTCTCCGACATCGCCTTGGCCCAGGCCTTGGTCGTGTAGAGGAACGGGCGGTCGCGGCGGCTGACGTTGGTGATGTTCCAGATGGCGTTGGCGCCGGCGCCATCCTGCAGGGAGGCGCGCGTCATCGCGTAGGTGAAGCGCTTGAGTTTCTTCGTTCCGGCGGGCGCGGGCGTGCCGTCGGCGAACCGGCCTTCGGCGAGGGTGTACCACGCCGTGGCGGCGAAATCGTTGGCGTCTTTGTCCCAGAAAGCCGGGTTCAACGCCACGTAGGGCGCCTCGGCCTGGTACTGGGCCTTGATGTCCTCCTCGGGGATGGCGTCCAGCAGGCCCGTGCCGATGATGCCGATCGTGGACTCGAGGCGGAACGCCACGGCCTTATTGCCCGTCTGGAAAGGGGTCGGATTGGTGTTGAATGCCGCCTCCGGGATGCTCAGCTCGGGATAGATCAGCTCATATTTCTCCCCGTCGGGGAAGGTCATCGGCAGGCCGCTCTCCATCGCGGTCACCGGGACCCAGTCGAGGACGATCCGGTCCTCGTCGATGGGCGGCAGGAACGGGGCGGCCGCCTTGGTCTGCGGCATGCCCGTCACTTCGGCCACGTAGGGGCCGTCGTCGCTGTTGGCGCCGTCCGCCGGATGGTAGATCACGAGCAGGTAGCCGTTGCCGTAGCCCGCCTTGTAGTAGTCCTGGCGCTTGCCGTGCCCGTAGCCGGGATGGCAGTCCAGGCAGGAGGTGCGCAGGTAGGCGGGGCCGAGGCCCTTGAACGGTGCGGTGTTGATCGTGAAGTTGCGCTCGAACGCCGCCTCGCCGAGGTTGAACGCGCGGTCGAGGCCCATTTCGCCCACGGCCGGCGTCTCGTCCTCGTAGCAGCCTTCGGTCACATTGAGGGTCGTGCCCAGCCGGCCGCCGGGATACCATTCGTCGGCCGTGAAATTGCCGACGGCCTGTCCGACGTACTTCGCGTCGGACTCGCGTTTCCCGGCGAATGCCGTCTCGTACACATCATGGCCACAGCCTGACGCCAGAAGCGCCAGGCTGCAGACCACCACAAAAATGGAGGTTCTTTTCATCACAGAAAAATATGTTTCACTGTTTTACTGGCGCAGGATCCAGTCGGCGGCCTTGTTGAGTTCGTCGTCAAACCCGCTGATCGCGTCCATCGCCGTCTGCACGGATGCATCGGTGTAGATGTCCACGAAGGCGCCCTTGGCCGCGCAGGCGTCCAGCGCGTCAAGCGAGGCCTTCAGCGCGCTCTCGATCGCGGCGGCACCGCTGTACTTCTGAGCCTTGAAGAAGCTCATCAGGGAGTGGGCCTGGGCGGAAGTGGCGCCGGCGGCGCCATAGAGGCTGTACTGGATGCTCAGGATGTTGTCGATGAAATCCTGGAAGGACTTCTTGCTGTACGGGGACTCGATGTAGTTGACATCCTCGCCCGTGTGGGCGTTGCCCATCTTGACGTCGGCTACCTCCGCGCAGATGTTGGAGCAGCCGGCCACCAGGATGGAGGACAGGGCGCTCTGCCAGGTGGAATAGGAGCTGCCGGCAGCGGCGGCGCCGAGGAGGTTCTCGCCGTAGGTCCTCTCGGAGCCGGTCACGGTCACGGGGACCTCCAGCTCCTCGCAGCGCTCGGCGTAGGCGGCCGGGGCATCGGGATTCCAGGACACGCACAGGCGGTAGCAGTTGTCGCGCAGGTCGCCGGCCACGGCGGCGGCGTAGATGAGCTCCTGCTCGCCGGTCACGGTCTTGCCGGCGAAGGCCTCATGGTCCTCGTTGGCCCGGAGGGCGGCGACGGAGCGGTTCTTGCCGTCACGGAAGATCACGAATTCGATGCCGTGGAAGCCGAGGAGCTCCTGGCCGAGCTTGGCGGCGGCATAGGCGATGCCGTCCTCGCCGGCGAGCGCGGCCACCTTCTCGGCGTTGGCGAGCTCGGTGGCAAGGCCGTCTACATCCAGCGGCCAGGTGTCGATGTGCGGATCGATGCCGAAGTCGGAGGCCGCACCGAAGAGGAAGGCCTCGGACTCCTCCCAGCTCTGGCGGGCCTGGAGGAACTTGGCGCAGATGGCGTCCACCTGGGCCTGGGTCAGCGCGTCCACGCCGGCCTCGGCGGCAGCGGCGAGCAGGTCATAGAGTTCGCCGGTCTCCTTGGCGAGGTCGCCATAGGTGGCATAGATCACGCCGGGGACATACTGCTCCACGACGCTCTTCATCTCTTTCTCGTTGTCGGTCAGTCCGCCGACCTTGCCCGTCTTGTCGCAGGACACGGCGGCAAGACAGAGGGCTGCGCTTGCGGCAGCCAGGCTGATTGCTTTGAAATTCATTTTCATATTGTCTTTGTTTTTGGATTATCGGTTGAAGAAGCCCATATAGACGATGCCCAGGGAGAGGGACGGCTCACCGTTGTACTGGCTCTTGAGGAAACGCCGCGAATACTCGCACTTCAGCGCGACCTGCGGAATCGGCAGCCAGTTGAGGCCCACGGCCATGCGGTGCCTGTCGGTGTAGGGATAGTCCGGCTGGTCCGCAGCAGGGATATAGGAATCGTAGTACTCATAGCGGCCGAACAGGTAGAGCTTCTGCTCCGCATCCCGTCCTCGGGAGAAGAGGTGCAGGAAATCGTAGCCCGCCTCCAGGCCGGCGGCGACGGCGTTCCGGCCGACCGGCGTCTTCTTGTAAGGCGCGTCGTTGGAGCTGAGGTTGCGCTTGACCGTGCTGATGACCTGGGCGTCGCTGACGTAGCCCCAGTCGGCATTGCCGCGCACGGTCAGGTACTTGCCCGTATAGGCGAAGTCGAAAGCACCGACCAGCGTGTGGCCCTTGACATCCGCATAGCGGGTGTTCCACATGTCGTTCGGATAGGAATTGTGCATCGCCTGTCCGTAGAAGCCGCTCAGGCTGAGCCGCAGGTCCTTGACGGAGAAATTGTCGACGCGCGCCGCAAAACCGAGGTTGTTGGCCACCTTATATTCATACGGCGAGCCGGCGCCATGCTTGATGAAGTTGTCCCGGTCGAACATGAAGGCGTCCAGGCCGGCGACCACGAGCGCTTCATAGCGCCACTTGCCGGCCTCGCCCCAGAGGCTGAGGCCCGTGTCGTGCCAGGTCGAGGGCAGGATGGTGGATTCGCCCTCCGGGCGGAAGACGGTGAAGAAATTGAGCGGTTCGTGGGCGTTGTTGAGCCC
This sequence comes from Bacteroidales bacterium WCE2004, assembly GCA_900167895.1. Lineage (NCBI taxonomy): Bacteria > Pseudomonadati > Bacteroidota > Bacteroidia > Bacteroidales > Bacteroidales bacterium WCE2004. The sequence continues at coordinate 14,084 of FUZR01000004.1, forward strand.
GCCGACCGGCACCACGATGTGCCCGATGCGGACATTGAACTGCGGGGCGAAGCTCTTCTGGAGCCACAGCTGCTCCAGCGCCACCTCGCCGCCCTTCTCGATCTCGCTCTCCCACTCCCCGGCTTCGGTGTATTCCTTTTCGACGGCCGTGCCGGTGCCGCCGTGTTCGAATTCGATCTCGGTCTGCATCGTCCAGCCCCTGCCAAAATCGTAGCCGAGGAAAATCACGGCGTGCGGGACGTCGAAGCGGGCGTGCCCGGGATCCGATTTATAATCTGCAGGGTGGGAGTAACGGTAGACGTTGTCACTGTAGAAATTGCGCGAGAACGTGATCTCGCCGTAGCCGCCGACGGTCAGGCGGCTCTTCTGCTCCGGCATCACCTGCGCGGAAAGGCTGCAGGCGGCCAGGAGCCCCATTATCATAAGGATAAGATTTCTTTTCATATGAACTACTAAAAACCAGCGCAAAATTACGCCAGGGGCCGTTTCCGGTCAATCCCAAGATTTGGTGAAGGCCGCGCGGGGCGATATCATCATTTATGATGATTTTTTGCAGCGGGCAAAATATTTTGAAAATTTTGGTACTTTGCGATACAAGGTATTAGAAATTTTATATATCTTTGCATCGACAAAGTTCCTTAAGAAATGAAAAAAGTATTGAACATCAGCCTTGGAAACCGCAGTTTCGCCCTCGAAGAGGATGCCTATGCGCGTCTCCGTGAATATCTGGACCACTTCCGCGCCCGCCTCGCCGCGACGTCCGACGGGCCCAACAACCAGAATGCCGAAGTCATGGAAGACCTGGAGAGCCGCATCGCGGAGCTCTTCACCCAGGAAGTCGGCACGGACGGACGCGTGGTGCGCCTCGACCTGGTCGAGCGCGTGACCCGGCAGCTCGGGATGCCCGACGGCACCCCCGAGAGCGATTCCAACCCGGGAGCGAGTTCCTCCTCCTCTTCCACCTATTTTTCCGGCATGCCGATGCCCAAGCGGATGTACCGCGACTGCGACAACCGCCGCATCGCGGGCGTCTGCTCCGGCCTGTCCGTCTACCTCGACATCGACGTCGTCATGACCCGCATCCTGATGCTGGTCGCCGTCCTCTTCGGCACGGTCGGATTCTGGATCTACATCATCTGCTGGATTGCCATCCCCGAGGCCGTCACGCCCGCGCAGAAGTGCGAGATGCACGGCCTTCCCGTCACGGCCGAGAACATGGCCAAATTCTCACGGACCCAAAACTTCTAGGTTATGGAGAACACGATTGAAAACGTGCGCGCCCAAATGCGCAAAGGATTGCTCGAATACTGCATCCTGTCCATCCTGGACAAACGGGAGGCCTATGCCTCCGTCATCATAGACGATCTGAAGTCCGTCGGCATGATCGTGGTCGAGGGAACCCTCTATCCCCTGCTGATCCGCCTGAAGAACCAGGGTCTGCTCGCCTACCGCTGGGAAGAGTCCACGCAGGGCCCGCCCCGCAAATACTACGTCCTCACGGAACAGGGCCGGGAGCAGCTCGGCCAGATGGACACGGCCTGGAATGAACTTGTGGAATCTATTCAAACGCTGAAGAAATGAAAGAAGTAGAAAGAATCAGCCTCGGTGGCTATGCGTTCACCTTCGAGAAAGACGCCGCCACCCTTGCACAAAACTACCTGCGCAAGCTGGAGAATTATTATAACGGCCGCGAGGGCGGCTCCGAGATCCTCGAAGGCATCGAGGAGCGGATGGCCGAGCTGCTGCAGGAGAAATGCGGACGCGACGGCATCGTGTCCCGCGCCGAGATCGAGCGCGTGATGAGTATCCTCGGCAAGCCGGAAGACATCGAGGCGGGCGACGACGCCGGCCCCCGCCGGAGCGGCCCGACCGAAGCGTATCCGCACCGCCGGCTCTACCGGGACCTCTCCAACAAGGTCATCGGCGGCGTCTGCAGCGGCCTGGGTGCCTATTTCAAGACGGATCCGGTCCTGTTCCGCATCCTCTTCGTCCTCTTCACGCTGATCGGATTCGCCGGGCACTGGAACCACTGGTACAGATGGTTCATTCCGTTCTTCTCGACGCCGGTGCTCATCTACGTCATCCTCTGGATCATCATGCCGGCCGCCAAGACCGTGCAGCAGCGCTGGGCGCAGCGGGGAGAGGACGGCACCATCAACAGCATCGAGCGCAACATCGAGAAGAGCGCCAAGGAGTTCGAGAAGACCATCGTCCGCGTCAGCAACTCGAACGGTTTCCGGGAAGTGGCCAGCGCGATCGGCAAGGTCATCGGCATCTTCATGATGCTGGTCGGATTCGCCGGGCTCCTGGCCTGCGTCCTCCTCGTCCTGGACATCAACCTGCCCGGCAACAGCTTCTTCGGTCTCGGGTGGCTTTACGACAAGGGCGTGCACGAACTCTACTCCTGGGTCCCCGAAGTCGGACGCATTTTCTTCCACCCGGTCACCCGCGCCCTCGCCCTGGCAATCGTCTTCATCCCCTTCTTCGGGATTCTGTACGGCGGCCTCCAGCTGATCTTCGGATTCAAGTCTCCGAAATGGCAGCCCGGCCTGATCCTTTTCATCCTCTGGATGCTCTGCATCGTGTCGCTGTGCGTGTTCGTAGCGTCGGGCTTCATCTCCCACGAAATGATGACAATCTAAACTTACTTCATCATATAGCTGCGCACGGCAAAATAAGTGCGACATTTTACATTTTGAAAAAATCTTCCGGAACGTGACGGTTTTCGGAAGATTTTTGCATTAATATACGTTTGATTTATTCAAAACGGAAATTATTATAGCTTTCAACCTGCATCTAAACAGGGACAAAATGCTAACTTTGTAAATTACAAACAGATAATAACGCGCGCGCAGAAATGCGATTCATCATTACGGCAACTCTACTGTTCCTGACCTGGACAATGTCCGGACAGGCGCAGATACAACCGGATTCCATGGAGGGATCCGTCTGGGTTGTTGTCGAAGGCCGCGGACAAGCCCGCTTCGACATGGGCACGGAGGCCGCGGCGGTCCGGGACACCGTGATGTGCCTCGCTTCCGAGTACGCCGTCCGCTCCGTCAGCATCCGGACCGGCGCATCGCCGGACGGCAAGAGCACGGACAACCAGGAGATCTCCGACCGGCGCGCCAAGGCCGCCCGTCGGATGGTCAAAGACTGGCTCCCTTCCCTGCCCGACGCGCGCATCGACGTCTCTTCCGTCGGCGAAGACTACGTCACCCTGGCGGCCTTGCTGCGGAACAGCGACATTCCCGGCGCCGCGGAAGCCATCCACATCATAGAAACCGTTCCCTATTGGGTGACGAGAGAAGGACGCGTCGTCAGCTCCCGCAAGAAGCAACTGATGGAGCTGCGCGGCGGCCAGACCTGGCTGCAGATGCGCGAAGCTTTCTTCTCCCGCCTCCGGCAGACGCATATTGTCATCTATTTCGGCGACGAACCGGAGCAGACCGCGAACGAACCGATTCCGGTCTACTTCCCGCTCGACGACGCGACGGTCCGGCCGTCCTTCAGGACCAACAAGGAGTCGCTCGCCCGCCTCGACGCCCTGTTCGACGGGCGCGTTCCCGTCCCCGGAGACACGGTCATCGTCGTCGGCCAGGCTTCGATGGATGGCCCCGAACCCCACAACGCGGCGCTCTCGCGCCGGCGGGCCGAGGCGCTCAAGGCCTACGTCAGCAGCCATTATCCTTTATTCTCCGGCGTCCTGGACATCCGGGCAGAGGGAGAGCCCTGGCCCGACCTGCGCGCCGACGTCGCAGCCGACAGCCTGCTGGGCGCAGGCAGCCGCAGCGCGCTCCTCGGCATCATCGATTCCGACGCCCCCGCCGACCGGAAGGAAACCCGGCTAAACGCCGTTCCCGGCTGGCGGACCCATGCCCGCAGCCTCTATCCGCGCTACCGGGTCTCCTACATCACACCGACCTACACGATGCCGTTCCTGCCGGACGAAACGGACCTCGGCTTTGCCGGGTTGGACGACGCCGGTTTCCCCGCCGTCGAGCTGCTCCCCGACCATTTCACCGTGCCCGCCCTGACGCGCCGCGTCGGCCTGCGGCCGGTCCTGGGCATCAGCACCAACCTCCTCTACGACATCACCTACGTACCGGGCTACGGGCTGACTTCCATCCCCAGCTTCAGCCTGGAATACTATCCGGCACGCTCCCGCCATTTCACCTTCGGCCTGGACCTCGAATGGCCGATGTGGAAGCACTGGGACACGCACCGCTTCCTGCAGATCAACAACATCGCCCTCTGGGCGCGGCGCTATTTCCCCGCCCGGGAAGACCGCTTCCGCGGCCTCTACCTGCAGGCCGGGGCCAACGCCGCGCGCTTCGGCATCGGCTGGGACGCCCGCGGCTGGGAGGGCGAAGGCGTCGGCGCCTCGCTGGGCCTCGGCCACAAATGGCTGCTCGGCCACAGCCGCCTGTTCATCGACTGCGGCGCGGCGCTGGGCGTCTTCTACGCGCAGCACGACCCATACGTCTACGGCAACGACGCCACGCGCCGCTACTACTACGACTATGCCGGCGATCCGGACCAGTTCCGCAAGCGCAACCAGCGTCTGCTCTGGGCCGGGCCGACCCGCATCTATCTCTCATTCGGCATCGACCTCTTCAACCGCAGGCACAGATGAAAGCACGCAGACTCATAGCATGGTGTCCGCTGCTGCTCCTCGCGTGCGGCTGCAGGATCGACCCGCCCCTTTTCCTCCGCCAGGCCATCGACCTGGACATCGAGCTGCAGGTGGACCTGGACGTGGACCGGAAGTGGCAGGCGGACTGGAAGACCCGCTGGATCTTCCCATGGAACGCGCGGGCTCTGGGAGAACTGGGATACGAGGCGCCGGCGAGCGTCCGCATGCATTCCTATGCGCAGGACGCCGGCAGCGACGTCGACCCTTCCAAGATGTTCAACTTCCAGGGGATGTCCGGACGCATCCGCCTCATCGCGGGCACCTACGACTTCCTGTTCTACAACAACGACTCGGAAGCCCTGCTCTTCGACACGAAAATCCTTCCGGACGACGTATACGCCTATACGCGCGTCGTCTCGCCGGGCCTGCAGCTCTCTTCGCCCGTCCTGACCGCCCTCCAGAAGCGCGCCGGCACCAAGGCCGACGTGGAAATGAAGGCGGCGGACGACCCGGTCGTGCTGCAGCCGGACGCGCTGTTCTCCCTGTCCGCTCCGGAGCAGACCGTTTCCGACGACCCTGCAGACTGCGAACTGGTTGACGGGCACCCTGTCGTCCGCTTCCGCGGCACGCTTACGCCCGCCACCTACATCTGGCTGATCCAGATCCGCCTCCTCAACAACGCCGGACGCGTCATCGGCAGCACCGGCGGCTGCGCGCTGACGGGCATGGCGGAAGGCGTAGACCTGAAGACCAACGTATCCGGCGCGACGAACGTGACCGTCCCCACGGACGTGCACGTCGAAAGCGCCGCCGACCCCGACCTGCTGGGCGCCCGCCTGGTCAGTTTCGGCATCCCGGGATGCGATCCCTACGACCCGGCGAGCATCGCGGCCGCCCCCGCGGGAGAGCATTTCCTCGTCCTGAACGTCGCCTACAACAACGGCACCAGCAAGAACATCCACGTCGACCTGACCGACCAGGTCCGCGCCCTGCCCACCGGCGGCGTCATCACGCTGGAACTCGACGTGGACGACTTCCCGCCGGAAAGCGGCGGACAAGGCAGCGGCTTCTCCGCCATCATGAAAGACTGGGACGAACACGTCGGAGAATTCGTCATCACCCAATAGATCACACATCAACACAATTAATAACTCAAAATTTCATGCGTATGAAAAAACTCCTGATTCTCGCGGCCGTCGCGGCCATCGCCGCCACCGCCTGCACCAAGACCTTCGAGGCAAAGCCCACGGCTGAAACCCCCATCGGCTTCGGCTCCTGGGCCAACTCTCTGACCAAGGCCCGCACGCCCGGCAGCAGCACTTTCGCCGCCGGAGACGAATTCGAAGTCTACGGCTACAAGACCCGCCCCGACGACATCTTCAACATCTTCGACGGAGACGTGGTCAGCACGACCGACGGCACGAACTGGACCTACGAGAGCCTCCGCTTCTGGGATCCCCGGGCGACCAGCTACACCTTCTTCGCGGTATCTCCCGCCGGGAAGGTCGCCTCGACGGTCAACGGCGACCATTGGGTGGCCGGCGGTTTCAACAGCAACTCCATCACGTTCGCGGGCAATGACAACGACATCCTTGTCGCAGACAAGAAAGTCGTGACTTCCAGCGACTTCTACAATCCCGTCGCGCTGCAGTTCAACCACATCGCTTCCCTGGTCGATTTCAAGGTCAAGAAGCACGCCGACCTGGCCCAGGCCACGGTGGACATCACCGACTTCAGCATCAGCAACATCGACAACGTGGGAACGTTCGCCGTGACCACCGCTTATTCTGTCGACAACCATCCGGATTACGGCTGGACCGCCACCGCCCACGCCGGAAGCTATGACAACACCAGCGGCGCCATCTCCGTGGCGAACCTTCCGACCGACATCGGCACCACCGGCGAATTCGTACTCAACAACCTGGTCGCCATGCCGCAGACCTTCCGCACCGACCTCGGTGACGACCCCCAGACCGTGGACATCGAATACCTGATCACGGACCAGAGCGGCAACCGCACCGCTTACCAGGCTTCGTTCAACCTCAAGATGTTCGACAACGTGGACGATACGGACAACGAAGACACCCTCATCGGCGGCTGGGAAGGCGGCAAGCACTACACCTTCTACATCACCATCAACGCCAACGTCATCGTGTTCACGGCGTCGATCAACGACTGGGTGACCACCGGCACCACCGGATACAACTATCTCCTCAAATAATTCTATGCAGAAAAACATCATACGCATCGGCCTGGCGCTCGCCGGATGCATCCTGCTCGCAGCGGGATGCATCCAGAGCAGCAGCCTGGAGCCCGACGGGACGCCCATCGGCTTCTCCGCCGGCTCCGCCTTGCTGCGCGATGATGACACCAAGTCCGGGACCCTCAAGACCGGTCCGCAATTCGATCCGGGAGACCGGATCTCCGTCTACGGATGGCACGCCGGCCCCCGGCAGCTGGTCTTCGACGACCAGTTGGTCGAGTACGAAGGGGCCGGACAATGGACCTATTCGCCCGTCCGGTCCTGGGAATGGCAGGGTGCCGGCGACAGCTACGATTTTCTGGCCATCCACCACTACCAGACCGCGGATCCCCATCCCAGCGCCGTCGTTTCGCCCCGCCTCATCGTCTCGCAGCTGTACCACGTCTCAGACAACTACGACCTGATGATGGCAGGCGTCCGCCGGTCCTATGGAGAGGACTCCCGGAACCGGGCGGTCGCCCTCAACTTCCAGCACATGTGCAGCGCGGTCCGCATCATCGTCTACAACGACTCCGAAGAGGCGGATTTCACTCTGAACGCCTACGCCTTCAAGAACATCGCCTTCCAGGCGACCGCACGCGCGCAGATCAACGACGGCGACGTGAGCTTCGACTGGGCCGGAGCGCAGCGCGTCGCCGCGACGGAAGTGGGCGGCGCCTCCGCCATCGGGCAGACGCTCGCACACGGGAGCGCGTCGCCGGGCTACACGAGCCCCTTCGACCTGATGATCCCGATGAACCTGGACGACGAACTGGGCGCCGGCACCGGCCACTGGCCGAGCCTCGTACTGCGCTTCACCCAGGACGGAGAGAGTCTGGAGGAAGAGCGGGAGGTCAACCTGAAGGATATCTTCCGGCTGGGCGCGAATGAAGAAGAGACGCAGGAGCCCCTGCTCCGATGGGAGCGCGGTGCCGTCTACACCTACAAGATCCACGTCAGGCTGGACGGCGGCATCGTCGTCCACGTGGAGACGACCGACTGGGACGTCGTCGAAGCCGAAACCCCGGGATTGCTGATATGATGAAACGGATACACATAGTACTGCTCGCCGTCCTGGCCCTGCTGGCCGGGGCCGCCTGCACGCGCACGGAACTGCCCGAGCGGCACGTCACCCTGTCCTTCTCCATCGGCGCGTCCTTGACGCGCGCGGGAGACGCGACGCCTGCGGAGCGCGTCGCGGACGGCAGCGCCATCGCCGTCGACGCCGGCCTCCCGGACCTCGTCGTCTTCATCGCCGACCCGGCGGGGACGGTCGTCGCGAAGTATCCCGACCTGGATCCGGACGACACGGAGCTGTCTTTCGACGCGGCCGATCCGACGCGCGCCAGCATCACCTTCAAGCAGGCGGCCCTGACCGCCGGCACCTACACGGTGTACGCCTTCGCCAACACGGGCGGCCTCTGGCCGTTCACCGACGGCAGCGACGGCTATACGGCCGCCACGCTGCCGGGCATCGGCACGTCGGCGGTGCTGGAGGCGCTCCACTTCGTCCCCGCAACCTTCGATCCGGCCAACGACCTCTACCCGAACCCCGTGCTGCAGGGCGACCGCCTGCCGCTCTCCGCCAGCGGCCCGCTGACCGTCACGCAGAGTCTCAACGGCGAGACCACCCTGGAGTTGCTCCGCTGCGTCGCCCGCGTGGACGCGGAATTCCGGAACGACTACGGCGCGGACCTGGACCTGACGGACCTGTCGGTCACGTTCCACCACCTCAACCCCGGCACCGGCTATGTCCTGCCGCACACGCCAGACTTCCCGGCCGGCGCGGAATACGGCCACCTGATCGAAACCGCCGCCACATTCGCCATCCCGGACGGCCAGTCGAAGGACCTGTCCGCGTTCGTGTTCCCGGGCGAAGCGCCGGAAGGCGGGAAATACACCTGCGACATCACTTTCCGCTTCGACGCCGACAGCGACGGGACGCCCGAGACGTTCACCTACACCGACCTGGCCGTCATGGACAGCCAGGCGGTAGGCATCGCGTCCCTCTCCCGCAACCAGTCCCTCCACGTGCTGATCCGCATCAGCAAGGGCCAGGCGATGTCCTTCAACTTCAGCGTAGGCGAATGGACATCCATGGCCGAAACCGTATTATTTGAATAGAAGATGAAAAAAGCTGTCCCTATCCTGATCATTCTGCTCCTCTCCGCAGTTTCCTGCATGCGGGAGCCGCTGCAGACACGTTTCGCGCTACCTGAAGGCGCGCCGGTCGAGCTGACCCTCGGATTCGGTTCCACCCTGCCCCTGGACGTGCAGGTCGGCACCAAGGCAGAAGCTTCGCGCGCGGACGAGTCCCACGTGCACGACCTCTATGTGCTCATCTTCAAGCAGGACGGGACCCGGTTCTACGGACACTATTTCAGTTACGGACAGCAGGTTCCGACCCTGCGCAAACTCGAAGACGCCAACCACGAATGCTGGTTCGTCTCCAACAAGACCATTTCCGGCATCACTCCGGCCGTCAGCGAGACGAAGGGTGCCGTCAAGATTTCGACCCAGGCCCACGCGAACTGCACGATGGTCGTCCTGGCCAACATTTCGAACGCCCTGACTTCGCTGGACGGGAAAGACCCCGTCACCCGCCTCAACGAGGTGGAAGACCTGGCGGAGCTGAAGGGAATCCAGGTCGTCCTGGAGCAGGAGACGGTCAACCGGGAAGACCTTTTCCTGATGCTGGGACACCGCACGATCGACACCGACGATCCCGACATGGTGTGGGGCACGCTGGGCGCGAACGACGCCCCCACCTACTCCGACGACTACAACGTGACCCTGAGCCCCATCGACGCCAAGGTCAAGTTCCGTGTCAAGATCGACACGCGCTACATCGACACGATCCAGCCGCGCTACTGGAACGTCAACCAGGCCCCCGCCGCCTGCTACCTCTATCCCGACGGGACGGGCGCCCCGGACGGCATCCGCTATTTCAACACGGAGAACGCCTATTTCGAAGGGGAAGAAGCCGTCGACGGAGACCCCTCCGCCAAGTGGCAGGTCTTCTGCTTCTATATGCTGGAGAACTGTCTGGACCCGGTCCGGACGCCTGTTTCCTACAACGACCGGGAGAAGCAGGAAAAAATCCCGGACCCGCAGACCCACGGCGATGCGCGGACCGACTACGTGAAAAACACGGACTGGATCTTCTCCCATCCGAACTCCACCTACGTCAAGTTCGACGTCGTCCTGAACCTGAATGCCGCCGGCATCGAACAGATGGGGCAGAACGTCGCCTACGCCCTGACCTCCGACGCCGTCTTCACGGTCCACCTGGGCGACTTCTCCGGCGCCAAATGGGACAACTACGAGACGCTGCGCGGCCATTCCTACACCTACGACATCACCATCCAGAACACCACCAGCATCTATGTCGAGGTGCGTGGCGACAAGGTGGACGGCAAAGACGTCGAGAACCAGCCCGCCCAGGAAGGCTCCCTGCTCCTGACGGACAACACGATCATCAACTGCGACGCGCACTACGAATACCGCAGCATGGACTTCGTCCACAAGGAAGAATGGGGCGAGCCGGACGTGCTCGGCGAGGGAGAATCCCGCTGGGACACGCGCAGGAAGCTGTCCTGGTATATCAAGACCCCGTTCTGGCAGGGCCGCCCCACGTTGGACCTGGAGACAGGCAAATATGTGGTCACCGAAGAGCGGACGGACTACAAATGGACGAAATTCAGCCTCAACGAGATCGACCCCGGAACCGGGAACTACAAGGTCATCCGGACCCGGTACCCGGGTCAGGGCGCGTACGATCCGGACTGGGAGCCGGACAACGATCCGCCCGGCCTGATGGACCTCAACCAGCTGATCAATTTCCTCTTCTTCCAGAATACGGAGAAGCGCAACGGGCGCCCCAACCTGTTCGGCCCCGACGGCCACATCCGGATGACCGCCTTCGTGGATGAATTCTATTACGAAGTGGACCCGCGGACCGGCGAATTCGATCCGGACCTGTGGCGTTCATTCGTCAACGCCACGCCCCGCGAGCTCCATATCCTTTCCGACGCGGTGTACAGCCAGGACCGGAAGAGCGACGTGATCCTCTCCAGCCATTCCATCATCCAGCAGTCCATCCAGTCCTTCTACAACAACTACGCGCCGGGCCTCGAGTCCATCTGGGGTACGGAACACATCGACGAGATGCGCGCGATGGTCGAGGACGGCATGCCCTGGGGCTCGCCTACGCCCCGCCAGGGCCGGACGATCAACAGCACGGAGAACGGCCGTATCAACACCGCCGGCCTCTGGCAGCTGGATCCCGATCCCGGCGCAGGAAACCGACCGGAGTGGGACACTTATCTGAACTACTCGGTCGTGAACGAAGAGCCGGAGCTGCAGGACGCCTACAAGCAGATGGCCTACTCCTGCATGACGCGCAACCGCGACAACAACGGCAACGGCCAGATCGACCCGTCGGAACTCCGCTGGTATCTGGCGGCCATCAACCAGCTGGTCGGCATGTGGGTCGGCAACGAGGCGCTCTCCTCGAGCGCGCGGATCTACCAGCCGGCGCCCGGACAGTGGCGTGCGCACGTCGTGTCCAGCACCTGTCTGCGGAGTCCGAGCGATCCCCGCGTCCTCACCTCCGAGGAAGGATCTTCCACCTACGAATACAGCACTTTCTGGGCCTGGAACGACCTGGGAGCGGCCGCGGAGGTCGAGGCCAACAAGGCCGAGTCCGTCCGCTGCGTCCGCAACCTCGGCACGTATGACAACCGCACGAAGGACATCACCGACGCGCCTTACTCGCTGGCCGTGGACCAGTACTACGAGCGCACGGATTTCGCCGACAACCATTATGAGATTTCCTTCCGCCGGCTCAATCCCAAATGCCTGCGGGACTACACGGACAAGGAGCTCCCCTTCCATGACGAGAAGTCCATCAACAACCGGCCCTACCTGAAGCTGGTCACCCAGCCCAGGGACATCACGGTCATTCCCGACGGGAGCCGTGACCCTTCGGAGTATCCGGACGACGCGGTCAACATCGCCCCCAACGGCACCCGCACGCGCCTGGTCGACATGGGCAAGATGAACGAGCGCGTGACGAGCCTGGGCTACAATCCGTTCTGCCCGCCCGGATACCGTTTCCCCAACCAGATCGAGCTGTCCGTGATGAGCTACGCGCTGACGGGCCAGAATTCCGTGACGGGAGAAACCATCAAATACTTCGGCACGGGCAACCCCGTCCGTATCCCGAGCCGCACCTTCTATTCGCGCGGAAAATACGGGAATGACCCGAGTGGCACCGCCGACGACAGGACCAAGACCGGATTCACGCTGAGCGACCAGATGCGCCTCCCCTACCAGAACCAGGAGAGCACCACTTTCCGCTGCGTGCGCGACGAAGACCTTTCCGGCACGATCACCGGCACAATCCGCCTGGACAAGGACGGCTACTGTCCGCTGGACAAGGCCCGGGTCAAGCTGCTCTTCACGTCCACGGCCTCCGCACTCTCCTACGCTTCGCTAAAGATGTACTACACGAGCAGCTCAGGCGAATACAGGGAGCGCGAGATCGAGCTGGACGAGCTGCCGACGGGCTCCCTCTACCAGACCACGCAGGAGTTCATCGTCCCGGGCATCCAGACCTTCGGCATCAACTTCCTGCCGGCCACCATCACCGTCCAGCTGACCCTGCGCAACGCGGGTGGACGGACGGAGGTCTTCACCACGCATTTCAACCTGAATTCCTACCTGGAGGGCGGCCTCGACATCCTGGACCAGTTCGATCCGGAACGCGGCTTCCCGATCCGGGTCACGGCCAACTCTTCCATGGTGAACGACAAGGCGGATTCCTATACGGTCAGATGGCGGAACCTCGACGACGCCAGCGACGCCGGCGAGGAGAAGGTCACGATCCAGAACCCTGCGCAGGAGTTCTCCGAGACCTATTACTGGAAGCCCGCCTGGCTGTCAGACAATACCTTGCAGGAGAACCTCCGGTACTCGTTCGACGTCATCCTCGAGAACGAGAACGAGAAGGTGCTGCTGGACCAGCCGCAGACGATGGAGTTCGTCAAGGTCCACTACGATCCCAACCCGGGCGCCTGGACGGCGGCCAACAAACCGCAGGTGAAGTGGCAGTCGCAGGCAGTGAGCAACCTCGACTTCTCGGCGGGCGACTTCCTGGATTCCTATATGGATGTGTCCAACTGTTACTACCAGATGCGGGGCAGCACGCCGAACGCCACCAACGACCTCGGCATGGACAACCTCCTCACCATCGGTCCGGTCAGCAACATCGAGTGGAACGGTGCCGCCATCTTCATGTACTATCCGGCCCACGACAATCCTACGGGCATCGACAGGCTGCAGATTTCCCTCCGCGGCACCGAGACCAACCGCGTCCAGCCGTGCGAACTGTCGGCGGACGTCATGTGGGTCTGCCTCAAGAAGGACCTGACGGAAGGACGCGGCGTGCTCCTGCTCAGCAACGGCGACGGGTATGACCAGGAACCGGACTGGACGGACGACATCCGCGGCAACGGCGCGGTCAACGCACAGAGCACCGTCACCAAGCTGAACGACCTGGTGACCCGGAATACCCTGTACATCGGATCCACGGAAGGTCAGCACCGCTCCCGCGCGAAGTATCTCTACGTCCGCGTGGTCCGGAAGCACTAGATCTGGATCAGAGCAGCCTGAGCCCCAGACCCGGGGCGTCGGGCAGCGTCAGACGGCCGCTTTCGACGGTAACCCCGCGGAAGCGGTCGTTGCTGATCAGCAGGTTGCCGTCGAGGTCGGCAAAGTCGGCCAGGGGCGAGAGGTGGGCGGCGGCCGTGACCGCGCAGGAGGTCTCGGTCATGCAGCCGACCATCACGCGCAGCCCCGCGCTCCGCGCGAAGGTGGCCATCTTCCAGGCCTCGCGCATGCCCGTGCATTTCATCAGTTTGATGTTGATGCCTGTATATGCGCCCACGAGGGCGGGTATGTCGGTGAGCCGCTGCACGGCCTCGTCGGCGAAGACGGGGAGCGGACTGCGCTCGGTGATCCAGGCATTGTCGTCGAGGCGTTCCTTCGCCATCGGCTGCTCGACCATCACCACGCCATGCTCCTGCAGCCAGAAGATCTCGTCGAGCGCCTGCTGGCGGTCCGTCCAGCCCTGGTTGGCGTCGACCGCCAGGGGCAGGTCCGTGACCTCGCGGATGGTGCGGATCATCTCGTAGTCGTTGTCCAGGCCCACCTTGACCTTGAGGATATTGAACTGACCGGCGCACTCGCGGGTCTTCTCCCGGACCACGTCCGGGGTGTCGATGCCGATGGTGAAGGTGGTGTCGGGTACCTTGGCGGCGTCCAGGCCCCAGATGCGCCACCAGGGCTGGCCCAGAAGCTTGCCCACCAGGTCGTGCAGGGCGATGTCGACCGCGGCCTTGGCCGCCGTGTCGCCCGGCGAGAGGCTGTCCACATAGGCGAGGATGTCCTCCAGCTGGAAGGGATCGGAGAACTGGCCCAGGTCCACCTTGGCCAGGAAGGCGCAGACGCTCTCCACCGTCTGTCCCAGATACGGGGGCATCGAGGCCTCGCCATAGCCGGTGAAACCGTCGTAGCGGATCTCCACCTGCACGTCGGGCGTAGTGGTCCGGGAATAGGAGGCCACGGTGAAGGTATGCCGCAGCTGGAGTTCATACGGCGCCCAGCTGAGCTGCATCCGGGCCTTGCCGCCCACGCGGTAGGGCCGCGGGGCGCGCTGCGGGGCGCATCCTGCGCCGAGCAGCGCAGCGCCGGCCCCCGCCACGGCGGCCGTCTTGAGGAAATCGCGTCTGTCCATATCCCAAAGATACAAAAAAGAAAAAGCCGCCAGCATTCTGCTGACGGCTTTTTGTAGGGACGATCGGGGTCGAACCGATGACCTCTTGAATGTGACTCAAGCGCTCTGAACCAACTGAGCTACGCCCCTGTTTCAAAAGGGACTGCAAAAATAGGCCATTTTTGCGAAAAGCGCAAGAGTTTCAAGCAAAAAAGTTTCGGCCGCGGCGGCCTACTCGCCCACCAGATCTTTGGCGGCGAGGACCAGGAACATATAATGCGACGAACCGCCGCCCAGCACATATTCCACCTGCTGCCAGAGATACGGGAAGGTCAGCAGTTCCGGGAAGTCCGGGCGGATCAGGGCCGTGCCCGAAACGGTGCCGCCGGGGATGTAGGACCAGTCCGCGCGGTTCAGGCCATAGCCGACCGTGGCGGACGAGGCACCCACGCCGCCGGCGAAGGAAGCCTGGTTGGAGCCCGGATGGCGGCCCAGGATGAAATGCAGGGCGTCCAGGACCTGGTCCGGGGAGAAGATGTCCGGATAGGCCTTGGCCAGGAAATAATGGCGGTAGCCGAAGGACTGGATGTCCCAGCCGGCGCCCCAGATGCTCGGGCGGTACGGCACGCCGTAGGGCGTCTCCGCGCTCTGCGCATCCAGCATCTTGCGGTAGCGCTGCAGGGACTCGCGGAAGGCGGCGCACTGCTTTCGGTATTTGCGCTGGCCCTCCATCTGCTTCTCCACGCGGGCGACGTACCAGCCGCAGTAGCCTGCGGCAGCCACGACGGTGTCCCAGTTGGCCAGGATGAAATCGAAGTAGGCCTGCTCGCCGGTGGTCAGGTAGAGCTCGACGGCCAGCTGGAGGCGGCCCATCGGGAAACCGCCCGCGGCTTCCGCCCGGGCGAAAGTCTCCCTGGCGATGTCCACGCACTGCGTGGCCAGCGTGTCGTTGAAGCCGCGCAAGGCGCGCGCCGAGGCGGCCAGGTTCACGGCCGCCCCCACGCCGTCGCCCAGGTCGGCGTAGATCCAGCGGTCGTCTTCGTTGCCGGGGACGCCGTCGGACATCGTGGAGGTGTCGCCGAGCAGGGTGTACTGGCGGAGGTTGTTGGTGATGACGCCCTTGGAGAAGCGGCCCAGCGCACGGTAGGCGTTCACCACGTGCAGCATGCCGTGCTCGATCTGCTGGAGGATGTCGTTGCGCCCGTCCGGCTCGTGGATCTCCACATGGCGGCGGGCCTGGTCGATGGCCGTGGCGTCGATCTCCGGATGGAAATTCTCCCACGCCATCGTGAGGATGTAGCATTCGTTGCCCGTGGTGCCGCGCACGTCGTCGTCGCCCGCATCGTGCCAGCCGCCGACGTTGACGCCGGGCACCGGCTCCAGCGCCTTGTAGCGCGTGCCGTTGTCCGCCGGCTGGGAATAGCCGTCGATGTGGTTGCCCTCCGGCGCCATCAGGGCGTCGTCCAGGTGGCAGGCGTCGTGCCAGACGCGGTATTTCTCCATCACCTTCATGTGGCACATCTGCACGGGCAGGAAGTATTCGATCACCGGCTGCCACACGCCGCGGTCATACACGTCGGAGGCGATCCGGAAGATGGGCGAGGCGCCCGCGCCGTAGCGCAGCTGGTAGAGCCCCTCCTCGCGGACCTCGGAGAAATCCACCTGCAGATAGTCGTAGCGCAGGAACTGCCCCTCCCAGCGCGTGGCCGGGAATGCCTTCACGACATGCTCTCCGTCGGCCTCATAGCGCACCAGCGTCGCTTCCGCGAGCGGTGCCTCGCGCCGGTCGGTCTCGATGACCGCGACCTTGCGCTGGGCGGGCAGATAGCCCACCTGCGAGGTCTGCACGACCGCCGGGCTGGTCCAGCCGGGCACGACGTTCGGCTCGACATACCACTTCACGGCGCCCTTCGTCACGCCGGCGGGGAGCTCCGAGCGGAGGACGAACCAGCCGTTGTTGTGGTTCATCCGGCCGTCGTAGAGCTTGAGGTCGGCATCCGTCAGGCTCCGGACGGTCAGCCGCGTATAAGGGTCGTCCGGGCGGAGGGTGAAGCATTTGCCGACGGCGTACGGCGCCGCGATCACCGCGTCCGCCGTGTACGGGCTGTAGCCCTCGCCGATCAGGTGCTTCACATCGGCGAGCGGCGCCCGGGCCGGCTTGAAGTCGCCGACGCTCTGATAGACATAGCTCTCCTGCGAGAGCAGCGGCGAATTCGGTTGCTGGGGGAAGATGCCCTGCCGGTCGTCCATCAGCCACGGCTTGCCGAAAAGGTCGCCCGGGAAGAATTCGAGGTTGAAACCCGCGCGGCCCGCCAGCACCTCCGGGACCGGCTGGTCCAGGTCCACCGTCACCAGGAAACCCTTGCCGGACGGCTCCAGCGTGACGGTGTACGTCAGCTGCACGTCCGGGTAGATCATCGGATTGAAACCCGTCAGGTGGCGGGTAGAATCCGGGAAACAGAGCCGTGTCGTGACACGGTCTCCCTCGACCTTGCGGCCAAGCTGCTTCGGGACGGGCTGCCACTGGCCGGGCGTGGGCTCGAGGCGGATGTCGCCGTTGCTCGCCACGCGGCGGCCGTGCATCAGGATGGAGATGCCGCCCTGGTGCCCTTCGGGATAGAAATCATTGAATGCCATCACGTCCACGCCGTCGCGGTTGAAATAACCGGAAGCGTTCAGACGGAAATCCTGGGCCTGGAGGCGGCCCGGGAAGGTCAGGAGCACCAGCGCGGCCAGCACCGGCAGCCCCGACGGGAAGATCGAGCGTTTTTGCATACTAACGGATTTGGATAAGATTAATGTATTGTGGTATTACCTTGGTTTTAAGCAAATGTAGTCATTTGCGGCGAAAAAAAGAAGCCCCGCCCGACGCGGGTAGGACGGCATTTTCGCCAAACAGGCCGGGCTTTTCGCCCGATACGATGGAAGTCCAAGATTTTTTTATACCTTTGTGGTCCCAAACCATGGTGAGTTGTCCGAGTGGTTGAAGGAGCCTGCCTCGAAAACAGGTGTACGGCAACGTACCGGGGGTTCGAATCCCTCACTCACCGCGCTATGCAAAGCAAATCAGGGACGCCGCACATTGTGCGGCGTTTTTGTGTATTGGAGCGACCGTCAAGAGCTCGCTCTTGTAAGGGCGTTCCAATATGCAAAAAGAGACGAAGTCTCGCCCCGATTTGCTTTGCTCGCGGTGACCGAGGGATGTGGGCGCACGCAGTGCGACCAAATCCCGCGCGTGAGGGATATTCCTTTCGCCGCTTCGCGGCTAGAGCTTCTTGCACTCCTGCCGGAGGGCGAAGGCCAGGGCAACCAGCGCGACGAGTGCGAGAAGGGCCAGGAAATACCGGGGCAGCATCAGGCCGACGACCAGCGCCGCGACCGGGACCGCGATCGACATGACGAGATAGGCCGGAGAGCGGTAGAGCCAGGAATACGGCATGAAATGTGCGCCGAAGATGATCACATAGATCATCAGCATGTTCTCCGGAGACTCCGCAAAGGCCCACATCGCGATCAGGATATAGACCAGCTGATTGAGGCTGAACAGCAGGCCCAGCCTGGAAAGCGGATTGCCCTTGCCCTGGAAGTCGACGTGCAGGATCTTCGAGGCGATCAACGCAAAGGGGATCAAGACGGCCGAGCCGCAGAAGATGAACATGTTCTGCTGCCACAGGGACGCATCGACCAGCTGGGTGACCAGGATCAGGGTCCAGATGAGAATGGCAGCCAGGATGAAGTGCAGGCCCATTTTCTGGCTGCGCGCGAGATCGAGTCTCAATTCGTTCAGTTCCATAGGTATCTCATAAATGGTCAGACAGGAAAGCAACGGGCACGCGGCAAGCCGGCGCTACGAGAGCCGCTTCTCCAGGCGCTCGCGGATGGCGGCGATGAACTGCGCGGAGTTGACGGACTTCGGGGAGACCCCTTCCATCAGGTTCACGAGGTCTTTGGTGGCAATCCCTTCGCCGAGGGTGTCGAAGCAGGCCGCTTCCAGCGCGTCCGCGAATTGCGTGAGCGCGGAGAGGCCGTCCTTCAGGCCCCGCTGACGCAGCGCGCCGCTCCAGGCGAAGATGGTGGCCATCGGGTTGGTGGAGGTCTCCTCGCCCTGCAGATAACGGTAATAGTGGCGCGTCACCGTGCCGTGCGCGGCTTCGTACTCGTAGTTGCCGTCGGGGCTGACCAGCACGCTGGTCATCATCGCGAGCGAACCGAACGCCGTCGACACCATGTCGCTCATCACGTCGCCGTCGTAGTTCTTGCAGGCCCAGATGAAGCCGCCGCGGCTGCGGATGACGCGGGCGACCGCGTCGTCGATCAGCGTATAGAAATAGGTGATGCCCAGCTCCTCGAAGCGGGCCTTGTACTCGGCAAATACCTCGTCGAAGATCTCGCGGAAACGCGCGTCATAGGTCTTGGAGATCGTGTCCTTGGTGGAGAACCAGAGGTCCTGGCGCGTGTCCACGGCGTATTTGAAGCAGGCGTGCGCGAAGGAGCGGATGGACTTGTCGGTGTTGTGCATGCCCTGAATCACGCCCGCGCCCTTGAATTCCTGGATCACGGCCTCGCGGTGGCTGCCGTCGGCGCCGTCGAAGACCAGCCGGGCCGTGCCCGGGCCGTCGGCCTTCAGCTCCACGCTCTTGTAGACGTCGCCATAGGCGTGGCGGGCGATCGTGATGGGCTTCTCCCAGTTGCGGACGACCGGGCGGATGGAAGGGATGGTGATGGGCGCGCGGAACACCGTGCCGTCCAGGATGGAACGGATGGTGCCGTTGGGGCTCTTCCACATCTGATGGAGGTTGTATTCCGTCATCCGCTGCGCGTTGGGGGTGATGGTGGCGCACTTCACGCCGACGCCGTATTTGCGGCAAGCCTCGGCCGCCTCGACCGTGACGCGGTCGGCGGTGCGGTCCCGGTTCTCGAGGCCCAGGTCGTAATATTCTGTCTTGAGGTCTACGAACGGCAGGATCAGCTCGTCCTTGATCATCTTCCACAGGATCCGGGTCATCTCGTCCCCGTCCATCTCCACCAGCGGGGTGGTCATCTGAATCTTTGTCATAACCTTTCTATACGTAATACAACTAAGTCTTACGAAGATAAGGAATTAATATTTCCCGTGCAACTCTTTCCGGCGTGCCTCGTAGTAGGCGTGGCGTCTGGGGTTCTCGGGGAACCAGCCGCGCAGCACGCGCTTTTCCTGCATCAGCACCTCGCCGATGCCCCACAGGCAGGAGAAGGCGAAGCCGCCGACGATCGTGGAGAGCGTGTCGTTCTCGATCAGCAGCGAGAGGCCGCAGAAGAGCAGGCCGGCGACGAGCCACATCCACCAGCATTTCCTGCCCAGGTGATATTCCATCTTGATGACGGCGGGATGGCAGATGCCGATCGAGAAGAACACGGCCGCGCCGACGATGATACCATTGAAATTCATAGCGATTCCGGATTAATGTGCAAAGTTCGGCAAAAAGGATCGGAGTTTTTAGTCCGGGGAAACACGAAATTAGGATTATCCTTGCATCTTCTTACGGAACGCAGAAGGCGTCATACCCGTCTCTTTCTTGAACAGGCGGGCAAAGTAGGACTGATCTTCCAGGCCCACGGCGGCAGCGACGTCGATGACCGGCGTGTCGGTCCCTGCCAGCAGGCGCTTGGCGCGCGAGATGCGCACGATGTCGATCCACGACCCGACGCTGCGGCCCGTGGCCTTCTTGACCAGGCGGCTGAGGTAGTTCTCGCTGATGCCGGCCTCCTCCGCATAGGAAGCGATGGTTCCCGGCGTCCGGTCTTCGGCGAAGACCGACTCCAGGAACGCGCCGACGGTCGGCGGGAACGACTGGACATCGCCCCACTTGATGCGCGACAGGAGCAGGTCGAGGCCCTTCTCCACGAACACCTCGTCGTGCTTGGCGAACGACTCGGCGAGCATGTTGAAGAGTTCGCTCACGAAAGCGCCCTCGTCGAACCAGAACGCCTGGTGGTGCGGCGCGGTCAGAAAGCGCAGCGGCGCGCTGTCGGGCAGCGCCGACGGCTGGAAACCGCCCATATAGCCCACCGCGTCGCGGTAGTAGCGGGTGGCGAAGGGGCACATCGGCGGGACCAGCAGCAGATGGCCGGGCTGGCACAGGAACGGCGTGCCTTCGGACTCGACCAGCACTTCGCCGGACGTGACATAGATGAAGCCGAAGAGCGGCAATCTCGACATGGGGACCTCCGCGGGCTTGACATAGCCCGAGGTATCCATCCTGCGGATGTAGAAACGGAGGGAAGAGAAGTCCGTGCCTGGACTTCCATGGGGATGCATCATATTCATAAAAAAGCGGGATTAGTCCCGCTGCGCGGGCCTTTTCCCTTGTTCTCCGGGAGCATTGCAGATGAAGGAGAGCCTTCGGCTCTTTTTGCTGAAAGGGGCGCCCTTATGAGAACGAGTTCTCAACGGGTGCCCCTTTCAGCAAAAAAACTGCGCATTCGCGCAGTTCCTTCGTCTGCACTGCATTGCGCGGAGGCGGAGGGATTCGAACCCCCGGAACGTTGCCGTTCAACAGTTTTCAAGACTGCCGCCATCGACCACTCGGCCACACCTCCGGAAAAGGGGCTGCAAATTTAATCCTTTTTCTCGGATTTCTCGTCCTTCGCGAAGAAACGCCAATGAAAAAGAAGCAGATAGAAAGCTCCCACGGTCACACAGGAATCCGCGAAATTGAACACAGGGCTGAAGAAGATCACGCGCTCGCCGTCCCGGATGATCGGGAAGAAGAACATGTCGACCACCTTGCCGAACATGAACGGGGCATAATCCCAGATCAGTCCATAGAAGAGCGAGTCGATGATGTTGCCGACCGCGCCGGCCGTAATCATCGTCAGGCCGACCAGCACGCCGGTCGGCGTGCCCTTCTTGACCAGCGACCGGATCCACCAGATCAGGAAACCGCTCAGCACGATCCGGAAGAGCGAAAGGAGGAACTTGCCGACCTGTCCGCCGAAGGACATGCCGAAGGCCATTCCCTTGTTCTCCACGAAACACAGACGGAACCACTGGCCGATCACGTTGATCTGCTCACCCAGTTCCATATTCGTCTTGACCAGGTATTTGATCACCTGGTCAATGACGACTAGCACAATGCCGAGCAACAGAAGTTTCTTGCCCTGGGACAGTTTCATAAGCCTAGTTCTTGCCCTGCTTGGCGAGCATTTCCTTGGCTTCAACCGTCAGCGTGGCGTGCGGGACCAGACGCAGGCGCTCCTTGGGGATGAGCTGGCCGGTCACGCGGCACACGCCGTAGCTCTTGTTCTCGATGCGGATCAGGGCCGCCTCCAGGTTCTGGATGAACTTGTACTGGCGCTGGGCCATCTGGCTTGCCTCCTCCTTGGAGAGCTGGAAAGCGCCGTCATCCTCGACCGTGCGGAAGGACGGGGTCGTGTCCTCGATGTCGTTGGTGCCGTTGTGCATCACCACCTGGCGGAGCGTATTATATTCTGACTTCGCCTTGGCGAGCTTTTCCTCGATAATTTCCTTGAACTCGGCCAGTTCGGCGTCCGAATACCGGACTCTCTGGCCCGTCTGGGCGTTTTGGTCAATTTTTTCCATACTATTAAAGGTTAGAGCTAGTGTGTTTACTGACAAGAATCCGGATGGCGCCGTCACCCCACTCCACCTCCGCGGCCCCGGCGGGCGCGCCGGCAAGCGGCTGCTGCTCCAGCGAGAGCGAGAGGGTCTGGGCGGCGACGTAATCCGCGTACTCCGAGAGCGCGGCGCGGATCTGCTCCTCCGCAGCGCCATCGGCATAGATGACGGTATCGATCCGGTCCGTGACCTCGAACCCGCTGTCCTTGCGGAGGGTCTGGATCGGATGAATGAGCTCACGGGCGTGGCCTTCGCGCACGAGCTCGGGCGTCTGGACGATGTCCAGCGCGAGCGTGAGCGCGCCTTCGGTGGCGACGAGCCAGCCCGGCATGTCCTCGGAATGGATCTCATAATCGCCCTTGGCGAGCGTGACGTCGCCGGAGGGCAGATGCAGGACGTATTCCGCCTCGGCCCGCTCGATGGCGGCGATCTCCTCCTGGGAGAGCGCTCCGAACGCGGCGGCAATCTCTTTCATCTGCTTGCCGTAGGCCTTGCCGAGGGTTTTGAAGTTGGGTTTGATCTTCTTGGTGATGATGCCCGTGGTGTCGTGCAGGAACTCGATCTGCTTGACGTTGACCTCCGTCAGGAAGATCTCGCGCACGCGCTCGATGTGCTCCTTGACCGTGTCGTCGATGACGGGCACGAGGACCTTGGCGAGCGGCTTGCGGACGTTGATGCCGACCTTCTTGCGCAGGGCCAGGACCATCGAGGAGGCCTTCTGGGCGAAGCCCATGCTCTCCTCCAGGCCCTCGTCCACGAGGGCGGCGTCGTAGCGCGGCATCGGGCAGTAGTGGACGGAGTCCGCATCCGGCACGAGGTCGAGCCACAGCCGCTCCATATAGAACGGCGCGATCGGGGCGCCCAGCAGGGCGACGCCCTTGAGCACCTCGTAAAGGGTCTGGTAGGCGGAGAGCTTGTCCTCGCTCATCCCGGCGCCCCAGAGGCGCTTCTTGTTGAGGCGGATGTACCAGTTGGACAGGTCGTCGCAGACGAAATCCTGCACCAGGCGGCCCGCCGTGGTGATGTCGTAGTCTTCGTAGGCGGCCACGACACCCTTGACGAGGGTATTGAGCCGGCTGATGATCCAGCGGTCGAACATCGGACGGCGGTCATAGGCGACCGGCGCCGCGGCCGGGTCGAACTTGTCGATGTTGGCGTAGAGCGCGAACACCGAGTAGGAGTTGTAGAGCGTGCCGAAGAACTTGCGGCGCACCTCCTCCACGCCGGCCTCGTCGAACTTGAGGTTGTCCCAGGGCTGGGCGTTGGTCATCATATACCAGCGGAGGGCGTCGGCGCCGTATTTGTCCATCGCCTGGAACGGATCCACGGCGTTGCCGAGGCGCTTGCTCATCTTCTCGCCCTTCTTGTCGAGCACGAGACCGTTGGAGATCACGCGCTTGAAGGCGGGCGTGCCGCTGACCATCGTGTGGATAGCGTGCAGGGTGTAGAACCAGCCGCGCGTCTGGTCGACGCCTTCGGCGATGAAGTCGGCCGTGCTGCCGAAGTCCGGGGTATCGATGCCGCGCAGGCCCGTCTGGGCGTACGGCATGGCGCCGGAATCGAACCACACGTCGATCAGGTCGGTCTCGCGGGTCATCTTGCGGCCCGTGGGGCTGACCAGGAATATCTCGTCCACATAGGGGCGGTGGAGGTCAATCTTGTCGTAATTCTCCTTGGACATGTCCGCGGGGTCGAAGCCGCGGTCGCGGAGCGGGTTGGAGGCCATGAAGCCGGCGGCGACGGCCTTGTCGATCTCGGCATACAGCTCCTTGACGGAGCCGATGCAGATCTCTTCCTTGCCGTCCTCGCTGCGCCAGACCGGGAGCGGGGTGCCCCAGTAGCGGCTGCGGCTGAGGTTCCAGTCCTGGATGTTCTCCAGCCACTTGCCGAAGCGGCCCGTGCCGGTGGACTCGGGCTTCCAGACGATGCTCTCGTTGAGCGCCATCATCTGCTCGCGCACGGCGGTGGTGCGGATGAACCAGCTGTCGAGCGGATAGTAGAGGACCGGCTTGTCGGTGCGCCAGCAGTGCGGGTAGGAGTGGACGTGCTTCTCGATCTTGAAGGCCTTGCCGACGGCCTTGAGCATCACGCAGAGGTCGATGTCCAGGGTCGGGGCGTCCGGCGCGAGGGAGCTGTCGTAGGCGTTCTTGACGTAGCGGCCGGCCCACTCGGCGTAGTCCGGGCTCACGTGCGAGGCGACATACTGCGGGTCGAGGTCTTCCAGGCGGAAGAAACGGCCCTGCAGGTCCACCTGCGCCTGCGGATCGCCGTTGCGGTCGATGACCTGCAGCGGGGCGATGCCGGCGGCGCGGGCCACCTTGGCGTCGTCGGCGCCGAAGGTCGGCGCGATGTGGACGATACCCGTACCGTCTTCGGTGGTGACGTAGTCGCCCGGGATGACGCGGAAGGCGTCGCCGTCCGGACGGAACCAGGGGATGAGCTGCTCATAGCGCAGGCCCACCAGCTCGCTGCCCTTGACGGTGCCGGGCAGCACCTCGAACGGGACCTTCGGCCCGAAGAGGGCGTCCACGCGCGCGGCGGCCACGATGTAGGTCGCCGGAGCGCCGGTATAGGGGTTGGTCGAACGGACCTTGACGTAGTCGATGTTGGGGCCGACGCAAAGGGCAGTGTTGGAGGCCAGGGTCCACGGCGTCGTGGTCCAGGCGAGGATGTAGAGGTCCTCCTCCCCCAGCACCTTGAACTGCACGGTGCAGGTGGTGTCCTTGACATCGCGGTAGCAGCCGGGCTGGTTGAGCTCGTGCGTGCTGAGGCCCGTGCCTGCGGCCGGGGAATACGGCTGGATGCTCTTGCCCTTGTAGAGCAGGCCCTTGCCGTAGATGTCCTTGAGCAGGTACCAGAGCGTCTCGATATAGCGGTTGTCGTAGGTGATGTACGGGTCGTCCATGTCGACCCAGTAGCCGATGCGCTCCGTGAGGTTGCGCCACTCGGCGGTGTATTTCATCACCTCCTCGCGGCAGGTGCGGTTGTAGTCGGCGACGGAGATCTTGGTGCCGATGTCCTCCTTGGTGATGCCGAGCTTCTTCTCCACACCCAGCTCGACCGGCAGGCCGTGGGTGTCCCAGCCCGCGCGGCGGCGGACCCGGAAGCCGGACTGCGTCTTATAGCGGCAGACTGCGTCCTTGATGGAGCGGGCCATCACATGATGGATGCCCGGCATGCCGTTGGCCGAAGGCGGGCCCTCGAAGAAGATGAACTCCGGGGCGCCTTCGCGCAAGGAAAGGGAACGTTCGAACGCGTGACGCTTCTGCCAGCGCTCAAGCACTTCCTTGCCCACCGAGACCAGGTCCAGACCGTTATATTCTTTGAATGTCATAATTTTTTGCCTAATTTTGCGTCTGCTATTAGTCGGCAAATTTAACGATTTCTGCTCATTTAAACAAAAATATGGCTATTCTGGACATCATTCTTCTGCTCTGTTTTGTTCCGGCAATCGTGGGCGGCATCTCCAAGGGCTTCATCAAGGAGGTCGTCGACCTGGCAGCGGTCCTGATCGCCGCCTGGGCAGCCTTCCACTTCGCCACGCCGGTCGCCGACTGGATGGCCGGCGGCATCACGCTCGACCCGGCCGTGCTGAAGGTCATCGCTTTCTGCGTGATCGCCATCGCCGTGTCGCTGGTCCTTAACCTGGTATCCGCGCTGATTACCAAAGCATTGGAAGTCATCTCGCTCGGGCTGGTCAACCGCATCCTCGGCATGGTGTTCGCCGTCATCAAGACCGCATTCCTGATCGGCCTGTTCATCCTGCTCGTCGAAACGCTCAACAGCTCCCTGCATCTCTTCAAGCCCGGGCTGACCGAGAGCTCCGTGGTGTACTGCACCCTGCGGGACCTCGCCAACCATATTTTCCCGATCCTGAAAACCTTTATCGCCGGCGCGGCCGATTCCGCCGCCGCTTCCGCCAATGTCTGACCGGATCCTGCTCATAGAAACCTCCACCTCGCTGTGCTCGGTTGCACTGGCCGAGGAGGGCCGCATCACGGCCTCGCGCGAGAGCGTCGAGCCGCGGGCCCATGCCGCGCTGACCGCCCCCTTCGTGCAGCAGGTGCTGCAGGAGAAGGGCCTCCGCGCCGCCGATCTCGACGCCGTGTGCGTCAGCGCCGGCCCCGGTTCCTACACGGGCCTGCGCGTGGGCGTCTCCACAGCCAAGGGCGTCTGCTTCGCCGCAGGCGTGCCGCTCCTGTCGGTCGGCACGCTCGACGTACTGGTGGCCCAGGCTGCCGCTGACGGGCTGCTGCCCGCCGGCTGCCGCCGTGTCATCCCGATGATCGACGCGCGCCGCATGGAGGTCTACACGGCCGTCTTCACGCCCGACGGGCAGCGGCTCACGGAAGTGGAGCCGCGCGTGATCGACGCGGACAGCTTCCGGCAGGAGCGCGCCGAGGGACCCGTGCTGTTCATCGGCGACGGCGCCGGCAAGTGCAGCGAAGCGCTCGCCGGGCCGGACGCGCACTTCGCGCAGGTCTGCCCGCGCGCCGCGGCGATGCTCGCCCCGGCGATGCAGGAGTTCCGGGCGGGCAACTTCCGGGACGTGGCTTATTTCGAGCCGTTCTATCTCAAGGATTTCGTCGCCACGGTCAGCCGCAAGAAACTTTTCTGATATGGAATACGTGCTTCCCATCCTCATCTTTCTCTTCGTGGTCGTCATTTCCTTTCTCGACACGATGAGCAAAAAGCGGAAAGGCGCGCCGCAGGTCCAGTCCCGGCCCTTCCTCGAGGACCTCTCCATCCTGGAAGAGGAGGACGGAGAAGCACCGGCCGAAGCGGCTGAGCCGCGCGAAGAGCAGCCCCGCGCGCCGCAGGTCGCGGCAGAAGGAGAGCGGGCCATCCGCAAGGCGCCGGAGAAGGAGGAGCCCGAAACGGAAAATCCGGAGCCGAAGCTCCGGATCGACAAGAAGAATCTGATTCTTTATTCCGAAATTCTCAAACCGAAATACGACGACTAGCGCAGCAGGCGCGCGAGTTCCTTGCGGAAACCCTCGAATCCGTCGATGGGTTTGGTGTTGAGTTCGCCGTCGATGATCAGGAAGGAGTCGGGGACGTTCTGCACGTTGTACGTGACCACGGCCGGCGATGCGCCGCCCAGACCGTCGTTGACGTTGATCCAGGGCAGCTTCTGGGCCAGCACGCAGGAAGCCCACTCCGGCTTGTCCGGCGTCACGCAGACCGAGTAGATCTCGAAACCGCGGTCGTGGAACTCCTTATAGACCGGCAGCAGCGAATCGATGTTGATCATCTTCTGCGCGGCATTGGACGCGTCCCAGAAATGGACGAGGATCACCTTGGCGTCCACGTCGCTGAGCGCCTTGCGCTCGCCCTTGATGTCCGGCATCACGATGTCGGGGAAGGAAGCCACGTCGGCGTTCTTGATCTGGTCCTGGATCTGCAGGATCTTGATCCGGCGGTCCGCCTCCTTGGCCAGGGCCTTGACATAGCGGGATTCCGGATAGACGGTCAGCAGCGAGTCGGCGCCCTTGCGGAACATGATGGCGTCCGTGGGCTGGGAGAAGATGTATGCGGAGCCCAGCCGCTCGAAGAACACGGGAACCGTGGTGAGCGAGAACGGGTGCTCCATCACATACTTGATATTGTCGCGGTAGTGCTGGATGTAGTCGCGGGTCTGCGCGGTCGGTTCGTTCTCGTGGGCCTGCAGCTTCGCGATGAAATCGGCATAGGCGCGGTCCACCTTGGCGAGCTCGGCAGAGCCCTCGGAGCCGCTCACCGTGTAGCGG
This sequence comes from Bacteroidales bacterium WCE2004, assembly GCA_900167895.1. Lineage (NCBI taxonomy): Bacteria > Pseudomonadati > Bacteroidota > Bacteroidia > Bacteroidales > Bacteroidales bacterium WCE2004. Next base: position 42,107 of record FUZR01000004.1, read on the forward strand.
CCGAGCGTGTCGGCCTCAACGGTCACGCGCTCGCCCTTCTCGAGGAGCAGGGCGGCGATGCGGGTGTCGCCGTAGAAGAGGTAGATGAACTCCGGCTGGCCCTTGGCGACCTTCACGCTGTAGCGGAAGGAGCCGTCGGCGCCGACCTTGACCGAGTCAAGGTCACGGAAGGTATTGATGTCCAACTGCTTCACGGAGATGGTGCGGCCCGGCGCATCGGCCAGGGTACCGCGGATGCTCGCCTGGTCGCAGCAGGCGGACAGGGCAAGCGCCGCCAGGGCGAGCGCCGCCAGTTTATTGCATTTTTTCATATTCGGAAAGGATTGCTGCGGCGGTCTGCGCCATTTGTTCGGGGGTGATGGTCGGGCGCGTCTTGCGGAAGTCAAGGTCGCCCTCGGTCTGCAGCGGCACGAGGTGGATGTGCGTGTGCGGGACTTCCATCCCGAGCACGGCCACGCCTACGCGCTGGCAGGGCACGGCGGCCTTGAGGGCCTGCGCCACCTTGCGCGCGAAGGCCCAGAGGCCGGCGTAGGTGGATTCGTCCAGGTGGAAGATGTAGTCGTCCTCCACCTTCTTGGGAATCACAAGGGTGTGCCCCAGCGCGAGCGGACTGATGTCCAGGAAGGCGTAGTAGTCTTCGCTCTCCGCGACCTTGTAGGACGGGATCTCGCCTTGGGCGATGCGGGTAAAGATCGTTGCCATCAGAAAGTGATATCGAGAATCTTGAACTTCATCGTACCGGACGGGACCTTGGCCTCGACCGTCTCGCCCTTGGCGTGGCCCATCAGGGCCTTGCCGATCGGGGTGGTGGCGGCGAGCTTGCCCTTCGAGAAATCCGCCTCGCTCTCACCCACGATGGTGAACTCCATCACGCGATGGTTGGCAAGGTTCTCGACTTTGACCGTATTGAGCATCTGGACCTGGTCGCAGTTGAGCTGCGAGCTGTCCAGCACCTTGGCGTTGACGACCTGGTTCTGCAGCTTGGCAATCTTGAGTTCAAGCAGGCCCTGCGCTTCGCGGGCCGACTCGTATTCCGCGTTCTCGGAGAGGTCGCCCTTCTCGCGCGCCTCCGCGATGGCCGCGGCAATGACCGGGCGCTGAGCCAACGCCTCGGCGAGTTCTTTCTTGAGCTTATCCAGCCCTTCCTGGCTCATGTAATGTACTTCAGACATAGCTTCTTTTTGGTGTGGTTAACTAAAAAGGAGTCCTGCCTTTGAGGCAGAACCCTTGTTCGTTCGTATCTTTTGCAAAGATAAGAAATATTTTGATTCCTGTCAACCTTCCCGGAGCCCGGATCAGCGCAGGCGGACACAGCGGACGGACATGCCCATGCCGGTAGGATTTTCGTAGCCGGCGTCCACGTTGAACTGCACCAGGTCGGCATCCTCCGTCACGATCAGATAATTGTGACTCTGTTCGGCCTGGAGCAGCTGGATCCCCCGGGCCGGATATCCCCAGTGGCGGTTGTCGCCGCCGTTGTGCGGCCAGATCTCCCCGGCCGCCGGGAAATAGATGGTCCCGGTGAAGGCTTCGTTCTCATATCCTTCCGGATAGTAGTTCTCGCCCGGATGTTCGAGGGTCCACTCCCGATGCCGGGCGTCGCCGCTGCCCGTCGCCAGGTCCCGATAGGTATACCGGAGCGGCATCCGCCAGCCCGGCGGGCAGGGATCATAGATGGACTTGTCCGCCTCGCAACGGTCCCCTCCGTGCATCTTGAAACGCGGGTCGTACCAGGACTCAGCCTGGCTGAACAAAGGACCGTACGCAGTCCAGGCGCTGCCCGCGTTGTAGGCGAAAGTATTGGGATTCCGCACACCCCAGATGACATTCTTCGTCGCTTTGACACTGCCATAGTTCCCATAGCGGAAAGGGTCCTTGCGCCCGGGCGCGTAATAGAATCCGTGGCTCTCATACTCCCCGATGGCCGCCGTAGCGCCCAGGTTCCGGTCCATGATGAAAGCGTCCTTATAGGCACCCGTCGTCCAGAGATCGCCGTTGTAGCGGTGCAGCGACCCGCCGGGCACGGCATAGATGTAGGTCCGCTCCACCGGCGTCATCTCCACTTCCGGATCGTAATCCGTCACCCAGAGATGCCAGCTCCAGAGGATGGAGCCGTTGTATTTGACGGCGACGAGCGCGTTCCCCTTCACGCCGGCTTCCAGCTTCACGCGGATCCAGGGCTGGTGCCCGGCCGGCGGGTCGGTGTTGTCGGGATCGAATCCCACGCCGCCCGAAGTCAGCAGGAAGTCTTCGACTTTCACGCCCTCCTTGTACAGTTCGCTCCACACGATTTCCGCCGTCCAGGCGGTCGTCTCCTCCAGGGTAAACGGTGCCGTGTCCTGCCTGGCCGCATCGTAGACGCCCATGTTCGTATGGGGCGCATTCCAGAAGACGGCCGCCCGGCGCACCGGGAAGGCATAGTAGCGGGTCTGCCAGTCCAGCTTGGGCGGGTGCAGCAGATAGCAGTTGGCGTCGATGGCGAACCGCTGCTCCGCCAGGTCCTCGATGCGGGAATCGTAGCTGGGGTCGCCCTTGCGGGTCAGCGTAAGCTCGTAGGTGTATTTCCGGTTGGGCTCGACGTTGAAGTCGCTGACCAGGTCGGCGCCCAGGTAATACGTATAGCAGACGGGCGTGTCGTCCGCGCCATAGGTGGCATAGATGCGGAAGCAGGTGGCGCCCAGCGGCGCGTGGCGGTTCTTGTCGTACTGGGAGCCGCTCGAATTCTTCCCGCGCAGGTTGGCCGGGATGTAATAGGTCAGCGTGCCGTCGGCCGGGATCTCCTCGACGGGCAGGTCCATGCGGAGCGGGGTCCGCGGGGAGTAAGTCTCGAAATCGGCGAACCCGGCCACCTGGGTGGCGTAATAATGCTTCCGACTGACGTTGCAGAGCTGGACGTTCCGCAGGATGAGGTTCTCCGCGGCCGGGGCCTCGTTCTTCACCTGGACGACCACCTTCGCGCAGTTGCGCTTAAGCTGCAGCGGACTGGAAGCGGAACCGACCTCCGAGCCGAAATCCACGCCGTCCAGCACCACGGAGCCGCTCATCCGCAGATAGCGGTCGTCGCCGGCGGTGTACCACAGGTCGTCAAGGCCGTCGATGGTGCTGGCGTTCATCCCCTCCAGGAACGAGCCCAGCGTCGTGCCCACCGGGAAGGAGATGTCGTCCTTGGCGATATTGGCGAACGCCAGGACGGTATTCTTCCGGTCCGACTTGACCAGCGCGAAGTTCTCGCCGATTTCCAGACCGGTCTCGCTCCAGTGGTCGAAATACTGCTTCTGGCCGACCAGTAGCGCCTGCAGGACGTGGTCGGGGTTGTCGTCCACCCACTCGAACTGCATCAGCGCCACGTTCCGGATCTCCTGCCAGTCCGCGCCGCCGTCCAGGTCCGGCTCCCGGTCGACCTTGGTGTCGGGCGTGCCGGGGTCCAGCGGCGCGACGCCCAGGTGGAGCGCCACGGACACGGACTCGCCTTCGCCCCGCTCCGGGCCGTCCGGCCAGAGGGCCGCCGGATTGCAGGCTGCCAGCGCGAGCAGGAATGCTATGATACTTGTTCTTTTCATTTACTGATTCTTCTTCACGCAACGGACGGGCTCTGCCGTGGGGTTCATGTTCGTCCTGGAGTTCGAGGGGTTTCTGTCCGCCTGAACATCAAGCGCAGTGTTCTCCATATACAGGTTCACGGCGGTATGCCTGAACCGATACGAGCCTCCGTTCCAGATGATGTGGCCGGCGGCCGGGAAAAAGATGGCGCCGGTGGCATCCCGGTTGGGATATCCTTCCGGATAATACCAGCAGCCATAGAGCTGCGCATCCCACGCCCGGTGCCGGTTTTCGCCGGTCCCGCCCGTCGAGAGGTCGGCGTAAGTCGAGCCGACCGGGATCTGCCAGCCCGGCGGACAGGGATCGTAGACCGACTTCCCCGGCTCCAGCCAGACGGCGGGCCGGGCGGGATCGTCGACCCGGGGGTCGGCCCAGGGCTTGTTCGGATCGCACACGTCACTGTCTCCCGGACCGTTCCAGGCTCTGCCCTGATCCATCCGGAGGTACTCCGTCGGGTGATGGATGCCATACCGGATGTTTCCCGGGCTGATATGGGTGTTGCCGGCCGTGGCCATCCGCTGGGTGATGTGGGACCCTATGCCGTTGCCATACATGGGATCCTTGCGGCCGTACTGGTAATAGTTGCCGTGGCTGTAATAATCCGCCACGCCCCAGACCGTGGTCACGGCTCCCAGGTTCCGGTCCATCGTGAACGCATTCTCATACGTCGTCTGCCACACCGTCCCGCCGTAGCGGTGGACTTCCCCGCCGGGCACCGGGTAGATGTAGGTCCCGTCCCGCTTCGTGACCGGCACGTCTGGGTCATAGTCCGTCACCCACAGATGCCAGCTCCAGAGGATGTCGCCATAGCTCTTGTCGCCGGGCGTGGCGGTCTTCCGGATGCCCACCAGGGCGTTGCCGTACATTCCCTTCGAGACCTTGACCGTCACGTACGGCTGGCTGCCGGCGTGGTCAGGGTCGAAGCCCGTGCCCTCCGTCACCTCGAGCAGCTCGCTGTCCGCCACCCGGTGGCCGTCACGGAAAACGTCGTTCCAGATGATCTCCGCCGCCCACTGCGAATGCTCGGACAGGCGGTATTCCTCCTCGTTGCTGCCGCCATAATAGCCCACCGTGATGTCCCGGGAAGCATTCGGCTCCGAATTCCAGAACACGGCCGCCCGGCGGACGGGGAAGGAGTACTTCCGCTCCAGGCCGCCACCCTTCGGCGGGTGGAGCATATAGGCGTTGGCATCCGGCAGGACGACGGCCTTCATGTCGTCGACCCGACCGTCGCTGTCGCCGCCCTTGCCGGGGAGGAAGAACTCGTAGCTGTATTTCCGGTTGGGCGCCAGGTTGAAATCGTCGGTCAGGTTCGCGCCCAGATAATACGTATAGACGATCGGGGTGCCGTTGTCCGGATCGGAGGGGTCCGTGCAGCCGTACCGGGCGAAGATGCTGAAGCACGTCGCGCCCGGATTGGGATACCGGCTCTTCCGGGACTGGTTCTCGCGGGTGTCGTCCGTCCCGACGAAGGAGCTGACGCCACGCAGGTTGGCGGGAAGGAAGAACGTGAACGTCTTCGTCTTGCCGTCCGCCTCGTACGGGGCTGCGCCATAAGGGCGCGCCGGGTCGTCGAAACGGAAGGGCGTAATGGTGGAATATTCATCCTTCCAGGCGTCGCCCGCCAGGTAGTAGTATTTGCGGTTGACGTCCCGCATCTGGACCGCATCGAGTACGAGCCCATCCGCCTCGGGCGCGTCGTTGCGGACCTTGACGACCACCTTGGCGCAGTTGCGCCGCAGCGTGACGGCGCCCACGGAGGACGGCGTCACCGGCGGCTCCAGCTCCTTGGTACCGCTCATCCGCAGGTAGCGGTCGCCGTCCGGCGCCAGATACCAGAGGCCGCTGCTTCCCGGGCCGTCGATGGCGTCCAGCAGGTTGTAGTTCATCCGCTCCAGGAAATCGCCGTAGGTCGTCCCGTCCACGACGGGCAGCTTGCCCTGGACATTGGCGACGACCACGAGGGTGTTCTTGCGGGCCGACGCGGCCAGCACCGGTTTGGCGGACGCCCAGTCGGCGGTGAAATATTGATAGATCAGGCGGGCGCCGGCGGCCGAGCCGTCCTCCCACTCGAACTGCAGGATGGCGACGGATTTGACGGCCTGTGCCGCGTCATAGGCCGGGTCGTCCGGCTCCCAGTCGGTCTTGGTGGCGGGCATCCCGGCCTCGACGGGCGCGATGTCCAGCGAGAGGTCCACGGCCACGAGCGCGCGGTCCTGCGGCCCGGCCGGAGTCAGCTCCGACGGGTTGCAGGCGGCCAGCGCCAGGATGGACAAGCCATATAGCAACAGTCTCTTCATCTCCATTCTCTTTTATTCCCAGCCCAGCGCGCTTCCGCCGCCGCCGTCGTCCCAGCCGCCCGTGAGCTCCACGGCGCCCAGGCAGACGGGCTCCGCGTCGTCGACGGACTGGATGTTGCCGCCGGCGTCCCAGGACAGGGTCGGAGCGAAATAGACATAGACATAGGTCTTGGAAATCTGCAGCGTGTAGGTGTATTCCTTCATCGGCTCCAGGTCCTGGTTCAGGGCCACGCGCGCCGTGAAGGGGACCTCCAGGGAGGCAGCGCCCAGCACCACGGTGACCACCGGACGCTTCGTATCCGGGAGGGTGCTGTAGGCCATGGCCGGGAACAGGACTTCCTCCGAAGTCCACTCCGTCGCAGGGTCGGTGGTGATATGCATCGGGCTGCCCGCAGGGCAGGAGTAAAGCGTCCTGGAATCCGTGGTATAGGTGGATTCATCGTCCAGATAGAAGCCGCGCGGGATGTCGTCCTTGCCCTCCAGATAGAAGCGCGCGCCGGTCAGCCGGTTGGCCACGGAGACGCTGCGCACATCACCCTCGTCCAGGCGGCCGCAGACGATCTTGACCCGGACGGCCGCGCGCGGGTCCTTCATGCTGCCCGAGAGCGAAGCGTCGGAGTCGTAGACATATTCCCTGTCGATCCAGGAGCCGGAGAAACTGCCGGGGACGGATTCGCTGACATACATCGCGTCCGCAAGCCGTTCCGTGCCGACGTGCCAGTCCACATAGGCATACTGGTCGCTGGCGCCCGAAGTGTGCACGGCCAGGGCCGGGGACAGCGCCACCAGCTCGACCGGCCGCGCGGGGTCCTCCATCATCGCACCGGTGTTCCAGCGCAGGCCGTAGGCGCTGCCGTGGTCGGCGAGCGCGAGGTCGGAGACCACGCTGCCGCCGTCGTCCAGCGGCTCGCCCGCGTCATTGACCCGGCAAGGCTGAAGCCAGGTAAAGCCGGCGGCGGAATAGGTATAGGTCGAAGAGCAATAGGCGCCCTCGCGGCCGGTGTAGTTCCGCTCGCCCGTGAAGAGGGCGACGCGGAAGGTCCGCTCACCGCCGGACAGGGCCTTGGTGTCCATCCGGACCCGCAGGGCGCCTTCCGGGCGCGGGTCCGGCTGCGGCGTGCGCGCACAGGCCGCCAGCAGGAGCAGGGCGACCGGCGCAAGCAGATATTTCGCTAAGCGCATACGCATAGGCATCAGATGTCTTCCGGCGACAGGTCCGTGTCGGCGGGCGACCAAGTTTCGTCGATGGTGAACCCGTTGAAATACACGTAGTTGTCCACGGTGAAATTGAACGTATAGGTATAGCCGGCCCGGAAGCCATAGCTGCCGTCGCCGTGCCGCACGTGCTCTTTCTTCAGGACGAAGGGCAGGAAGGACTCGCCACCCGCCAGTTCGAAGATGAAGCTCAGCTCATCGTCCACCGACACGGGCGTCGGGACGATCAGCATCGAGACCGTCATCGGCGTCGTCTCCGAGACAATCTCGCTGTAATGCTCCGTCACCACCCTCTCGTTCTCCGCCGTCTCCACGAGATCCGGATTGAACGTGCCCGTCACGGCGTTGAACGTGCCGGAGGCATAGAGTTTCGCCGTGCCGCCCGCAGGATCGTTGTCCCGGACCGTGATGCGCGTGAGGTCATACAGGGTCGGCTCGTTCTTCAGCGTGAATTTGAAGACCAGCCGCGCCATCATGTGTCGGAAATAGAAGGTAGCCTTCAGCGGCGGGGTGTCCAGCGCGGGATTCAGGTCCGTATTCTTCTTGTCAGGCGAAGGGCCGGGGACATAGTCCGACAGGTTCTGCACGGCATACATCACGTCCGCGCCGGCGGTGAAAGGAATCTGCGTCGGCCCGTTCAAATAAGCTTCCCGCTTCCAGGGAGCATAGGCGTACAGGTCGGCCGTTTCGTTCACGTCGCCCCGCGAGGTCAGAACGAACTTGCCGGAGGCGCTGCCTTCCAGCGCGCCGTTCCCGGGGTCGGCCACATAATTGAAGGACCCGTTCCGCGCATACACGTTGTAGGTGCTGGGTTTGAAGGGTTCGAAGGCCGCGGGCACGTCCTCGTGCAGACAGGCAAAGATGCCGTAGGACTCGGCGTAGCCCACCAGGGGGCCCTTCGTCGCAGACGCGCCTTCCACGGCCGTGGTGACCTCCACGACCGATTCACGGCGCGCTTCCCCGGCCGGCTTGGAGCAGGCCGACAGCGCCAGGAGCGGGCAGAAAAGGAGGAAATACAGGCTATGCTTAGTCATGGGGCATCAGTTCTTCGTTGTGGTCGTTGCCGGAATCGTCCCAGTCATAGGCCTGCGCCACGACGTCCGAGACGCCGCGGGACGGGACGTTCAGCGTGATCTTGTAGCGGACCACCTTCCCTTCCGGCCAGGTGTCGAGCGAGGTCAGCGGCAGGCTGCAGGTCACGATCTCCGACACGACGGGGAGTCCGTGCTGCTCGACGAGCGCATAGCAGACTTCCAGCTCAGCGTCGTCCGGGAGCCGCTGCGGAAGCAGGAAAAGGATCCCCTGATTCGTCTGCAACCCGATATGGTTGTCGTTGGCGGCATTGCGCTCCGGCACATTCACGTAGCGCGCATTGTATTGAGCGATGGTCTTCAGCTCCCGGTTCTCGCCCGCGATCCGGAAGGTCGCGCGCGGAAAACCTGCGCCGGCCGTCGCGGGGTCCGCCGGAGAGACGTCCTCGCTCCAGGCGCAGTCCATCAGGCCGGGCAGCGGCTCCGTGAAATACAGATATTTCGATCCGACGACGTTTCTGAGGGAAATGGCTGTCACGCGAACAGCGATTTCCTCCCCTTCTGGGACCGTGCCCGTGGGATATACGAAGCCCGTCTCGTTGAACATGAACTCGACGCGCGTCATCCGGTGTGCGCTGAAGTCCAGCGGGAACGCGCCGTCGGTGCGGCGCCTGTCGAGCAGGGGCGGCGCGGCCAGGAAATCGACCTGGCCGGGCGCGCTGAGCATCGGCGAGACACGGATCAGCGGCGAGCCGGGCAGGTAGCCCGGCAGGCGGGAAACAATTCCGGCGTCCGTCACGGGCGCTTCCAGCACGATGTCGCGCGTGTCCGGGTCGGGCGGCGGCGCGGCCGCGGCGTCAGCCCGGTAAGGAGCGTAGCAGAAGAAACTCAGGGTGCCGTCGAGCGGCCAGTAGACAGGGCGGGCGGACAGATTGTTGCCGTTGCGGTTCACCCCCTGCCAGGTGTGGTTGGCGTAGCTGTTATCCTCGCCGCTCGCCTTGATGTAGCCGAAACGGCTGTTGCTGATATAGGGAATGGCTTGCGCGCCGTCCTCGTCGTGGAACGACATCCCCTTCGACGAATACCACGCGCTCACGCTGAAATCCTGCGCGGCGAGCGCCGCCAGGCTCGTGATCGCGGCTTTGCCCTTGGTGGACGGTCCGTCCAACGAAAACTCGATGGGATCGCCGGAAGGAGCCGCAGGCTCTTTGGAACAAGAAAAAGGCAGCAGCGCACCCAGCGCCGCAGCCAGCAGGAAGGAAGTCTTCGTTAGACTGGAACGGTTCATCCTCTTGTTGGTCAAGACAAGCGAAGACGAAGATAAGAATAAATACCGAGAATTCCGACAGGTCAGACCGACCGGGCGATCAGCGCGCGGCAGGCCTTCTCGTCCGCGGCGAGCTGCGTATGGAGCGCCTCCAGGGTGTCGAGCGCCCGCATCTCGCGCAGATAATGCCGGAAGCGCACGACAAACTCGGCGCCATAGACATCCCCCTTGAAATCAAAGATGTACGTCTCCAGCACGTCGTCCACGTTGGTCATGCCCCAATGCCGCTCTCCAAGCACCTCGATCTCGGTCAGATAGACGCCGCGCCGCGGGACCAGCTTCATCGGGTCGCAAAGCCGCAGGTTCGCCGTCGGGTACCCGATCTCGCGCCCCAGGTGCTTGCCGCCCACGACCACGCCGCGCAGCCCGTACCAGTAGCCCAGCATCGCCCGCGCCGTCTCGACGTCGCCGCCCTCCAGCGCCTCCCGGATCTTCGTCGAACTTACCGCAACCGTAGCAGTTCCGGCAGTCCCCTCTGCAGACCGTAGCCAGCAAGCTGGCTTTTCTTCTAACCCCTGTGGTCCCCTATTAGGGGACATTTTCTCTTCGAGCCGGCTCCGTAAGAGGGAGGGGCCCGCTTCCGCAGGAAGTGGGAGGGGTCCGACGCAGTCGGACGTCTGCAGAGGGGAGCTGCCGGACTGCTCGTAAATAGAGGCCGGCGGCACGATGATGACTTCCAGGCCGAGGTATTCGGCCAGGGGCTTGATGCGGTCGGGGGTCAGGCAGTCGGAACCGAGACGGTTGTCGTAGCCCAGGACGAGCGCCGTGGCGCCGAAACGGGCCACCAGCACGTCGCGGATATACTCGCAGGCGCCGAGCCGGGCGAACGCCCGGTCGAACGGCAGCGTCTCCACCCGGTCCACGCCCAGCGCACGCAGCAGCGCCTCCTTCTCCTGCGGAGAATTCAGCAGCCGGAGCGCGTGCGCATCCTGCTCCAGGACCGTGCGCGGATGCTGCGCGAAAGTAATGGCAATCGCCTCCTCGCCCCTTTCACGGGCGCAGGAGACGAGTGCCTGAATCACCTGGCGATGCCCCAGATGGACACCGTCGAAAAAGCCGGTAGCGACTACAGCCATTTAACAAGCGGGAAATCCTGACGATGAGGCAGCAGCGGATTCTTCGGGAAGATACGCTTGGCCACCTGATACATACCGGTGTGCTCCGGAAGCACCTCCGTCACATACGTGGCGATGCCGTTCTCGTAGCGCACCATCTTCAGTTCCTCCACCTCCTGGATATGCATCTCACCCTTGGCGTCCTGCGTCGTGAAGAGAATCTCCACGCCGACGTCCTCCGGTTTGAGCCGACCCAGGTCGAGGACCACTTCGCTCTTGAGCATGTTGTTCTGCGAGAGCACATAAGAAGCATCCGGCTGCGAGCAGGACACGATGCGTATATTGTTCCACTCCGCAAGCACCATCTGCTTCCAGGCCGCGATCTCGCGCGCCATGCGTCCGCCGTCGGCAGACAGCTCCTGCGTCCGCTTGTACTGCGGCTCGTAATACTGCCGGCAGTAATCGGCAAGCATGCGGTTGGTCGTAAAATCACAGGCCACCTGCGCAATCGTATTCTTGATATAGCCGACCCAGACCGGCGAGAATTTCAGCTTCTCGTCCACGTCATAATAGGTCGTGGCAATCTCGTTCTCAATCTTCGTATAGATCGTCGCAGCGTCGAGGTCGTTCTGGTAGTTGACATCGTCATAGGTGCTCTCCAGCGGGAGCGCCCAGCCGCAGCCCTCCTTGTAACCCTCGACCCACCAGCCGTCCAGCACGGAGAAATGCATGACGCCGTTCATCGCGGCCTTCTCGCCGGACGTACCGGAGGCCTCCAGCGGACGGGTCGGGTTGTTGAGCCACACGTCCACGCCCTGCACGAGGCGCTTGGCGAGTGTAATGTCATAGCCCGGCACGAAGATGATGCGGCCCAGGAAGCGGTCCTGCTTGGAGATCTCGACGATCTGCTTGATCAGGTCCTGGCCCATGCCGTCGGCCGGGTGCGCCTTGCCGGCGAAGATGAACTGCACCGGACGCTTGGGGTCGTTGACGATCGCGTCCAGCCGGTCGAGGTCGCTGAAGAGCAGCGTCGCGCGCTTGTAGGTCGCGAAACGGCGGGCGAAGCCGATCGTGAGGACATCCTCGCGCAGGCGCTCCTTGATCGTGACGACCTGGCGCGGCGTGTAGTGCGCGCTCACCACCGGATCGGACAGGCGCTCGCGGATGGCGCGGACCAGCTCCTTCTTGAGGGTCTTGCGGACATTCCAGATCTCGTTGTCGGGCACGGAATAAATGCCCTCGAAGCACTTCTTGTCATAGTGATGGGTCTGGAACTCGGGACCGAACACCTTGGCGTGCAGCTCCTTCCAGTACTTGGAAGCCCAAGTCGGATAGTGGACGCCGTTGGTCACGTAGCTGATATAGAGTTCCTCGGGCAGGTAGCCCGGGTACATGTCGGCGAAAATCTCCTGGCTCACCTTGCCGTGGAGCATCGACACGCCGTTGACGTTCTGCGAGAGGTTGGCGGCCAGGTGGCTCATCGAGAACTTCTCGTCGTGGTTGTCGGCGTCGATCTTGCCCAGGCTCATCATCGTGCGCCAGTCCACGCCCATGCGGGAAGGATAGTGGCCGATGTAGTTGCCCAGCATCTCCTCGGTGAAGGCGTCGTGGCCGGCCGGAACCGGCGTATGCGTCGTGTAGAGGCCGGAAGCCCGCACGAGCTCCATGCCTTCGGCGAAGGACATGTGCTCCTCCTGGATGCACTCACGGAGACGCTCCAGGCCCGCGAAGGCCGCGTGGCCCTCGTTGTAGTGGTAAATCGTGGGACGGAGACCCAGCGCGCGCAGGGCGCGGACGCCGCCGATGCCCAGCAGGAGCTCCTGCTTGAGGCGGTTCTCCCAGTCGCCGCCGTAGAGCTGGTGCGTGATCTGGCGGTCTTCGGGGCTGTTGGCCTCAAAGTCGGTGTCCAGCAGGTAGAGGTCGGTACGGCCGACAGCCACCTTCCAGATGCGGGCGCTCAGCGTACGGCCCGGCATGCGCATCTGGATGATCTTCCAGGTGCCGTTCTCCTCGAGGACCGGCTCCGCCGGGATCTTGAGGAAGTCCTGCGGCTTGTACTCGGCCACCTGGTTGCCCTGCGGCGTGAGCCGCTGGGTGAAGTAGCCGTAGCGGTACAGCAGGCCGACCGCCACCAGGTTGATATTCATGTCGCTGGTCTCCTTGAGGTAGTCGCCGGCCAGGATGCCCAGGCCGCCGGAATACACCATCAGGGAAGTGTCCAGACCGTATTCCATACAGAAATACCCGACAGAAGGCTCTGTGCGGTCCGCCTTGGCGGCCATATAGCTGTTGAAGTCGGTCATCACCTCGTCGAGCTGGGCGAGGAACTCCTTGTCCTTGGCGAGCTCCTTGTAGCGCTTGAGGCTGACCTTGTCCAGGATAACCATCGGGTTGTGGCCGGATTTGTGCCACAGTTCATAATCCACGGCGCGGAACAGGTCCTTGGCATTGTCGTTCCAGCACCACCAGAGGTTCTTGCACAGGGTCTCCAGACCCGAGAGCTCCTCCGGGAGATGCCGCGTCACCATCACACTTTTCCACACGGGCGCGGCGTTTTCAATATTGTTGATCATACACTACTGTTTTTCTGCTATAGCGTTATTGACTCTGATAATGAAGTCGCTAAGCACATTCATATAATTGATAAATGCCTCATAGGGCGTATCATACGGATTAAAACGTTTGTGGACTTCCCCGTCGGAGAAGAACTTCGTGCACATATAGTACAGGTGGTCGCTCTCCTGCAGGTGCCCGTAATCATTCCACAGGGCGGGATCGTCGAGCAGGGACAGCTTCTCCTCGAGGCCGTACAGCTTCTTGAAAGCGTCCTGCTGGAGTTCGTTGCCCAGCCAGGCGGACGTGTCGCGCTCCTCGTCCGCCCAGGAGATGGCCTGCGGGACGGAAAGGTCGCCGACGGACTTGTGCTTGGCCGCGGCGTCGGCGGGCGTCACGAATTCGAGGTCCTTCGCCTTCGCCACGGCGGCGGGCAGGGCGCGCATGAATTCGAAGATGCCGCACTCGGCCCCCTGGTGCTCGCCGAAGGTCTCGTAGTCCATGAAGAGGTTGACGATTTCGCCCTCGGCGGCCTTCAGCCAGTCCACGAATTTCTCCGCGGTGAGCGGCCATTCGGCCCAGCTCCGGTCGGAGAAGCGGAAGGCGATGTCGTCGCTGAGCGGATAGTTGCGCAGCAGGAGCTTCAGCTCGGGCTTGAAATCGTTGTTGTAGATATAGTCGGGGCACTTCCAGCCCATGATGTGGCGGGCGCCCTCGGTCAGCATCGTATTGAAGCCGAGCTCGTGGACCATCGAACCGATGGCGTCGGAGTAGATCAGCTCGGTGTTGCGGAAGGTCGTCGGCGTGACGCCGAAATACTGCTCCACGGCCGCCTTGTGCTTCTGCACCTGATGGGCGAATTCCTGCTTGTTGGCCAGGGAAGCCAGGGAGTGGTTGTAGGTCTCGCAGAGGAACTCCACGCACCCGGTCTCGGCGAGCTTGCGGAAGCTCTCGATGACTTCGGGGGCATAGCGGTCGAACTGCTCCAGGGCCGAACCGGAGATGGAGAAAGCCAGCTTGAACTTGCCCTTGCCCTTGGTGACCGCCTCCAGCAGGAGCTCGTTCATCGGCAGATAGCACTTCTGCGCGATGCGCTTGAGGATCGTGCGGTTGGCGAAATCGTCGTAATAGTGGGAGTCTTTGCCGATATCGAAAAATCTGTAAAGGCGCAGGCGGGTCGGCTGGTGGACCTGGAAATACAGGCAGATGGACTTCTTCATACTATTGGTTGACTACAGATTCATAAACTTTCTTGAGCTTCGCAGTGGCGTTGTTCCACTTGAGCGCATTGACTTCGTCGAATCCCTGCCGGTTGGCAAAATCCGACAGCGCCGGATACTGCAGCAGGGCGTAGATATCATCGGCCATCGCGTCCACGTCCCAGAAATCGACCTTGAGCGCATACTTGAGCACCTCGGCCGCACCAGACTGGCGGGAGATGATGGAAGGGACGTTGGAGCGCATCGCCTCGAGCGGGGAGATGCCGAACGGCTCGGACACCGAGGGCATGATGTAGACGTCCGACAGGGCGAACATCTTCTGCACCTCCTGCCCGCGCAGGAAGCCCGTGAAGTGGAAGCGGTCGGAGATGCCGAGCCGGGCCACCTGGCGGATGGCGCGGTGCATCATGTCGCCGCTGCCGGCCATCACGAAGCGGACGTTCTTCGTCCGCTTGAGGACCTTGGCCGCCGCCTCGATGAAATACTCGGGGCCCTTCTGGAAGGTGATGCGGCCCAGGAAAGTGACGACCTTGTCCTTGACGCCGCGCTCGACCAGCAGGTTCTCGCGCCCGCTGAAGTCCACGGCGTTGTGCACGGTCACGACCTTGGCGGGATCGATGCCGTATTTGTTGATGACGATATTGCGGGTGAGGTCGCTGACCGTCACCACGCGGTCCGCGGCTTCCATGCCGCGCTTTTCGATGGCATAGACGCGCGAGTCGACCATGTCGTCGGTCCCGCGGTCGAAGGAAGTGGCGTGAACGTGCACGACCAGCGGCTTGCCGGACAGCTCCTTGGCGGCGATGCCCGCCAGGTAGGTCAGCCAGTCGTGGGCGTGGATCACGTCGAACTCGCCCGCGTGCTGCAGCGCGATGGTGCCGCCCACCTGGGCGTACCGGGACACCTCCTCGAGGAGGTTGGCGCCGTATTTGCCGGAGAACTTGAACTTCTGGCCGAAGCCGACCGTCGTCTCGCGGATGTGCTCGCGCTTCATCTTCTCGATGGCCTCGAAATACTCGTCGGGGTCCACATACGGGACCATGCTCGAATCCACGGCGATGAACTTGACCTTGTCGATGAACTCCTCGACGGTGTCGCTGACGTACTTCACCGCGACGTCGCTCGCATTGAGGATGGTGGCGCAGCTCTGGTCCTCATCGCCCGAGGCGCAGGGCATCACGAACAGCGTCTGCACGCCGTTGTGGGCCAGGCCCTTGACGATGCCTTCGCACGCCGTGCCCAGGCCGCCTGCGATGTGTGGCGGGAATTCCCAGCCGAACATCAAAACTCTCATGGTCTACTCCTCCTTGTATTTGTCCAACATATATTCCACGGCGAGCAGGGCTGCCGTACTGAGCGCGGACGATATGGCCCCATGGGGCTCGTGAGGGGGATCTCCGTCATAAAGCTCCGAGAAGGCGCCGACACCGTGCTTGCCGAGGTCGGCATAGAAACCTTCGATCAGCCATTCGGCCCGCTTCCAGAAAGCCGGGCCCTTGACCCGGAAACTGACCGCCACGTAGGGGCGGAGCAGGAAAGGACGGGTGCTGCCCTGGTGGTAGGCCAGGTCGCGGTCGCGCTGCGTGCCTTCGTACACCGCCTTGTAGCTGGAATCGCGCGGCGAAAGCGTCCGCAGGCCGCGGGCGGTCACCAGTTCGTTGTCGAAGATGCGCAGGATCGAAGGGGCGAGGGCCTCGTCGACCGGAGAATAAGGCACCGAAAGCGCGTAGATCTGGTTCGGGCGGATCTCCATGTGCTGGCCGTCGTTGTCCACGTAGTCGGCCAGGCAGCCGAACTGCGCGTTCCAGAACATCTTCTGGTAGTTGGCCCGGATCAGGTCGCGGATGCCGGTCCACCTGTCCACAAAGGGGTTCTTCCTGGGGCCGAACTGCTTCTCCATCTCCACGGCGAAGCACACGGCGTTGTACCAGAAGGCGTTGGTCTCCACCTGGTAGCCGGCGCGCTCCGTGACGGCGCGGCCGTCGATGTAGGCGTTCATCCAGCTGAGGGCGACGCCGTCCTTCTGGGCCCACAGCAGCCCGTTCGGCTGCATGGCCACCTCGGCGCGCACGCCCGGCAGATAGCTCTCCAGGACGGAGCGCACGACGACGCCGTAGCGTTTCCAGACCTTCGCGGGGTCGGCTCCGTATTCGATGTAGTCCTGCAGGCAGGTCGCCAGGCACAGCGGCGCCTCCACCTGCGTGGTGCGCGTGTAGAGCCGCTCCTGCTGGTCGGCGATCAGGTTGTCGAGAATCTCCTCGAACTGGGCCGGATCGTGCAGGCCGTAGAGCGTGAGGCCCGGCAGGGCCTGGAGCGTCTCGCGGAGCAGGCCCGTGTAGAGCCAGGAATAGCCGGCGTTGATCCGCCTGCGGTTGTTATGGTTGGTGATCAGCGTGTCCGCGCAGCGGCGCAGCTGGTCACGGTAGCTCGTGATCTCGCCCGCCTCGCGCACGAAGGTGTTGAAGCGGGTCTTGAAACCGGCGGGGTCCTCCTCCGTGACGGAGGCGGAGAAGACCAGCGACTCGCCGGGCTTCAGCCTGGCCTCGAAACAGCCGGGGACCATCAGGTCCTCCCGGCAGTCGAATCCCCGGCGGTATTCGTCGGAATAGGTGATCGACTTGTTCCAGCAGGGATCCGCGAAGAACTTCGCGCGCCTGTCGCTCAGCTGGAGGAACAGGTCGGGGAAATTGGCATACATCCGGAACGAAATGCCGTTGGGCGCCTCCCTGCCGGCCGTTTCGGCCACGGGATTCTCGTAGGTCAGGTCGTGGATATTGCGGAACGCCAGGAAGGGGCGCAGCTGGAGCTGGATGGGGGTCGGGCTCTCGAGAAGCTCGTATTTGAGCAGGACCTGGTCGCGGTCCTGGGCCAGCACGATACTCTTGCGGAAGAGGATCTCTCCCACCTTGTACGTGATCTGGGGTACGGGGTCCGCGCTGAAGTCCACGACATATTTGTGGCCGCGCGGCTCGTAGATGTCGCCGTAACAATGGATGCCGAGGTTGAATTGCTTCCCGTCCACGATCAGGGACTCGTCCACGTCGGAGAGCAGCAGGAAGCGGTCTCCGCCGAAACGGTCGAGCATGACGGCCAGCAACCCGTGGTAGCGGCGGGTATTGCAGGTGACGATCGAGGTGTTGCAGTAGGCACCGGTCTTGTTTGCACACAAGATCTCCCGCTTCAGCGAGTACGCGAGGTTGACAAGCTCGGACTTGTTAAACTTCAGGAATGCCATATTGTATTGTCATTTTATCTTCTTCAACACCAGGGCCACGCGGCTCGGCAGATACAGGGAAAGCTCCCCGTCGCAGGAGGTCGCATGCCGCTCATCCTGCCCGAGTCTCGAAAACCCTCCGAACCTGGACTCGTCGGAATTGAACGCCATAGCGTATTCTCCATGTGGTGCCTGGAACCGGAAATCCTCAAAAGAGGCAGTCGGGTTGAAGTTGAATGCAAATATACTATTTCCCCGGCTGAAAATCAAGACCTTCCTACCCTCGTCGACATACAGCTGCCGCGGGATACCGGACAGGATCCGCTCCCGCTTGACGTAGCGGATCATTTCCGCGTCGAAGGCCTGCAGGCCGCCGAAACGGAGCTTCGGATCGTCGGCGATCGACCAGAGCCGCCGGGCATGCGCGTAGGACCAGCCGTTGCCCTCGCGCGGGAAGTCGATCCACTCGGGATGGCCGAATTCGTTGCCCATGAAATTGAGGTATCCGCCGCCGCAGGTGGCCAGGGTCACCAGGCGGATCATCTTGTGCAGGGCCACGCCGCGGTCGACGAGCAGGTTCTGCGAGCCCTTGTCCATCGACCAGTACATGTCCTTGTCGATCAGGCGGAAGATGATCGTCTTGTCGCCCACGAGCGCCTGGTCGTGGCACTCGGCATAGGAAATCGTCTGCTCGTCGGAGCGCTTGTTGGTGAGCTCCCACCAGATGCCGCCCATGCTCCACTGGTCGTCGGACAGTTCCTTGATCCACTTGATCCAGTGGTCGGCGATGCCCATCGCCATGCGGAAATCGAAGCCGACGCCGCCCGCGGCGAACGGGGCGGCCAGGCCGGCCATGCCGCTCACGTCCTCGGCGATGGTGACCGCCTCGGGATCGATCTCGTGGATGAGCTGGTTGGCAAGGGCGAGATAGCACACGGCGTTCTCGTCCACGCCCTGGTCGAAGTAGTAGTCATAATTGCCGAAATCCTTGCCCAGGCCATGGTCCCAGTAGATCATGCTCGTGACGCCGTCGAAGCGGAAGCCGTCGAGGTGGTACTCCTCCATCCAGTACTTGCAGTTGGCGAGCAGGAAGTATTTGACCTCGTCCTTGCCGTAGTCAAAACAGCGGGAGCCCCACGCCGGGTGATGCCCCTGCGGGCCCTGGTAGAAGTAGAGGTCCTCGCGGCCGTCCAGCCGGCCCAGGCCCTCGATCTCGTTGCTGACGGCGTGGGAGTGGACGATGTCCATGATCACCGCGATGCCGCGGCGGTGCGCGTCGTCCACCAGCGCCTTGAACTCCTCGGGCGTGCCGAAGCGCGAGCTCAGGGCGAAGAAATTGGAGACCTGATAGCCGAAGGAGCCATAGTAAGGATGCTCCTGCAGGGCCATGATCTGCAGAACGTTGTAGCCCAGCTTCGCCACGCGCGGCAGGACGTCGCGGCGGAAGTCCTCGAAGGAGGCCACCTTCTCCTGCTCCGAACTCATCCCGATATGGCACTCGTAGATGAGCGGATGCGGCCGCCGGCCGGGCTTGCGGCCCGTCCAGACATAAGGCTTGTCCGGCGCCCAGACCTGGGCGGAGAAGACCTTGGACTCGGGGTCCTGGACCACGCGGGTCACGTAGGCGGGCAGGCGCTCGCCGCCCCCGCCGGGCCATTCGATCCAGAGCTTATAGAGTTGGCCGTGGCGCAGGAACAGCTCCGGGATGCGGAGCTCCCAGTTGCCCGCGCCGACGGGCTTGAAGGCATAGGCCTCGGTGCGCTTCCAGTTGTTGCAATCGCCGACCAGGTAGATGCGCGTGGCGTTGGGCGCCCATTCGCGGATCACCCAGTCGCCGCTCTCGCGGTGCAGCGGATAGTAGATGTGGTTGTTGACCGCCGGGCTGATGGGCCCGTCGCCCGCAAGCTTGCGGCGCTCGGCGAGGATCCGCTCGTGGCGGGCGTCGATGGCCCCGCGATGCGGCTCCAGCCAGGGATCGGTCTCGTAGATCTTGCGTATCATAGGTTATCGATTGTGTCCCTGACGGTACGGAGGTATTCGCGGCACTGGCGGATCAGCTCGTCCGAGCGCCTGATGCAGCGGTCGATCTCGTCCAGACCCGTCGCGGGGTCCTCCACCCGGGCGGCGATCTTCTCCAGTTCGGCGACCGCCCCGTCGTAATCGAATTTCTTCTCCATACTCATTCTTTTTCTTTCGTGACGGCCTCTATGGTACCGTCGGCAAACATGACCTTGAAGGATGTCCCCGGCGGCAGGGCGCCGGCGGATTTGACCACCACGCCGCGCGCGTCGGTGACGAGCGCGTATCCGCGGGCGAGCACGCCGCGCGGGTCGGCGCCGCGGATGCGGTCGCCCAGCGCGACGAGGCGCTGCTCCATCGCGGCCAGGCGCGCGGCGAAAGCCATCCGCAGGCGGTTGCCATAGGAGCTGATGCGCTCGTCCTCGGCGGCGAAGGCGTCGATGAAGCGGTCGGCCAGGGCCGTGGGCGTCTTGACGAAGTCATAGGCCACCTGGTCCGCGACGTGGAAATCGCGGTCGTGGCCGATGGCCGTGTAGACCGGCACGGGGCAGTTGGCGATGGCGAAGCAGAGGCCGTAGTCGTCGAAGCAGGCGAGGTCAAGCGCCGAGCCGCCGCCGCGCATCAGCAGCACGGCGTCGAAGGGCTCCGGCGCGCATTCCACGCGCTCCAGGGCGTCCACGATGCTGGCGGGGGCGTCCTCCCCCTGCATCGTGGCCTCGAAGAGCTCCACCGCGAACACGAAGCCATAGGCGTTCTCCGTCAGGTGGCGGCAGAAGTCGCCGTAGCCCGCGGCGTCCCGCGCGGAGATCACCGCCAGGCGGTACGGCAGCAGCGCCGGTTCGAGCTCCTTCTGCCGGTCGAGCAGGCCGTCCGCCGCGAGCTTCTCGAGCGTGCGGCGGCGTTGCAGCTCGGCGGCACCGAGCGTGAAACGCGGCTCGATCTCGTCGACCGTGAGGGTAAGTCCGTAGAGTTCGCTGTATCCCACCTGCACGCGCAGGAGGACCTCCATCCCGGCGGCCAGGTCGCCTCCGGTGGCTTCGCGGAAATAGGCGCGCAGCGCCGCATAGCGGCTGCGCCAGACGACGGCCTTGGCCCGCGCCACGATCCGGCCCTCCTCGCTCTGGCTGAGGTCCAGGTAGCAGTGGCCGTTGGCCTTGGCCTGCACGGAAGCGATCTCCGCCCGCACCCAGCAGCGCTCCGGGAAGGACATCTCGATCTCCTCCCGCAGCCGCGCCTGCAATTCGGCCAGGTCTATGTAATCACGTTCCATACATCACAAAAATACGCAAATTCTATGAATTCGCGCATTTTTGTCGAAGCCTCCGGAAAGGGGGATTATTTCTGCCGGCAGTAGATCTGGACCGGGCAGCCCGTCAGGTTGAAATGCTTGCGGAGCTGGTTCTCCAGAAAGCGCTTGTAGGGGTCCTTGATGTACTGCGGAAGGTTGCAGAAGAAGGCGAACGCCGGGAAGGCCGTCGGCAGCTGGGTGATGTATTTCACCTTGACATATTTGCCCTTCCAAGCGGGCGGCGGGGTCTCCTCGATGACCGGCAGCAGCGCCTCGTTGAGCCGGGCCGTCGGGATCTTCTGCGAATAATTGGCGTACACCTGCGTGGCGGCGTCCAGCACGTCCTGGATGCGCTGCATCTTCAGCACGGAGGTGAAGATGATGGGCACGTCGTCGAACGGGGCGAGCCGGGCGCGCAGCGACTCGGTGTAGTCGCGCATCGTGTTGGAATCCTTGATGAAGAGGTCCCACTTGTTGACCACGACCACGCAGCCCTTGCGGTTCTTGAGGATCAGGTTGAAGATGTTCATGTCCTGCGCCTCCATGCCGGTCGTGGCGTCGATCATCAGGATGCAGATGTCGGCGTGCTCGATGGCGCGGATGGAGCGCATCACGGAATAGAACTCCAGGTCCTCGTGGACCTTGGTCTTGCGGCGGATGCCCGCCGTGTCGACCAGCATGAATTCGTGTCCGAACTTGTTGTAGTAGGTCTCGATGGCGTCGCGCGTGGTGCCGGCGACCGGCGTCACGATGTTACGCTCCTGGCCCAGCAGGGCGTTGGTCAGCGAGGACTTGCCCACGTTCGGCTTGCCCACGATCGTGATGCGGGGCAGCCCGGCATGCGGGTCCTCCTGCTCTTCCTCCTCCGGCAGCGCGGCCACCACGGCGTCCAGCAGGTCGCCGGTGCCGCTGCCGTTGGCGGCGGAGATGCTGTAGATCTCGCCCAGGCCCAGGGAGTAGAACTGATAGGCGTCGAACATCTTCTCGCCCGTGTCCACCTTGTTGACACAGAGGACGACCGGCTTGCGGGTCCGGCGGAGGATATCCGCGATCTCGGCGTCGTAGTCCGTGATGCCCGTGGCAGCCTCGACCAGGAAGAGGACGAGGTCGGCTTCGTCGATGGCGATCTGGACCTGCGAGCGGATCGCAGATTCGAAGACGTCGTCGGAATTGGTGGTATAGCCGCCGGTGTCGACGACCGAGAACTCCCGGCCGCACCACTCGCAGCGGCCGTAATGGCGGTCGCGGGTCACGCCGGCAGTGTCATCTACGATGGCCTGCCGCATCCCGACGAGGCGGTTGAAAAGGGTGGATTTGCCGACGTTAGGCCGGCCGACGATGGCAACGAGACTCATTTGCTACGAATGTTGGGTGTATAATTGACAATCTTTGCAGGCTTCAGTCTGCCCGCCCTTGCAGTGCTTGCCGTGCAGGGCGGCGTCTTCATCCTTGTAGCAGCGGATGCCACGGCGGCGCATCTCCTCGTTGGACCCGACATCATACTTCGGGAACTCCTTCCCGAAGAGGATGTTCACGGCCAGGCCGAGCACGCAGAGCCCGACCAGCACGAGTACAACGAGGAAAAACGGCCACATGTTGCTTCTACTGGACGAAGTCGGGGCTGATAGCCTCGTAGTTATAAACCTTGTGGATGATGGAGGCGAACACCTCGGTCATCGACACGATACGGATCTTCGGATCGTCCGCCAGCTCCGGATGCGGGATGGTGTCGGTGATGAACACCTCCTGCAGGGCGGAATCGTGGATCCGGGAGACGGCCTCGCCGGAGAGGAGTCCGTGGGTGGCGCAGGCGCGCACGCTGTTGGCGCCGCGGTTCATCAGCACCTCGGCGGCCTTGCAGAGCGTGCCGACGGTGTCGATCATGTCATCCACGATGATGATGTCCTTGCCCTCGATCTCGCCGATGGCGGTGATGGAGCCGACCACGTTGGCCCGCTCGCGGGTCTTGTGGCAGATGATCACCGGGCACATCAGCTCGCGGGCATAGACGTTGGCGCGCTTGGCGCCGCCCATGTCGGGCGCGGCGATCGCCAGGTCCTTGAACTTGCGGTCGCGGATGTAGGGGATAAAGACCTTGCTGGCATAGACGTGGTCCACGGGGATGTCGAAGAAGCCCTGGATCTGTCCGGCGTGCAGGTCGCAAGTCATCACACGGTCCGCACCGGCGGCGCGCAGCAGGTTGGCCACGAGCTTGGCACCGATGGCCACGCGGGGACGGTCCTTGCGGTCCTGGCGGGCCCAGCCGAAATACGGCATCACGGCCACCACTTCGTCGGCCGAGGCGCGCTTGGCGGCGTCGATCGCGAGCAGGAGCTCCATCAGGTTGTCTGCAGGGGGGATGGTAGATTGCAGGATGTAGACGGAAGCGCCGCGGACGCTCTCGGAGTACTGCGGCTGGAATTCGCCGTCGCTGAAGGGAGTGACCTCCAATTCGCCCAGATGCACTTCGGGCTCCTCAGGCGACTTGAGCTGGTTGAGGTGGTTGATGACCTGGCGTGCAAAGTTCTCGGAGGCTCTGCAGGCGAACAATTCCAAACGGTGCGTGTGAATCATATGATTAATATGTAAAGCTAAATTGTATCCAGAATGTTTCCGATGTAGTCCAGGATCTCCTCCCTGCCGCGGCCCGTCTGCGAGGAGCTGCAGAACACGGGCGGGAGCTCCTCCCACTGCTGCAGCAGGATCTCGCGGTCCCGCTCGATCTGTGCGGCCAGGACATTGGGGCCCTGCTTGTCGCACTTGGTCAGGATGAGGGCGAACGGGATGCCGTGTTCGCCCAGCTCCGCCAGGAAATCCAGGTCGATCCGCCCGATGTCATGGCGCGAATCGATGAGCACGAACAGGAGCGCCATCTCCTGCGAGCCCGTGATGTAGTCCCGGATCACGGCGGCGATCTCCTCCCGGCCTTTCTGACCCAGCTTCGCATAGCCGTAGCCCGGCAGGTCTACCAGGTACCAGCTGTCGTTGATCAGGAAGTGATTGACCACCTTGGTCTTGCCGGGGGTGGACGAGGTCATGGCCAGGCGGGAATTCCCACACAGCGCATTGATGAGCGAAGACTTGCCGACGTTGGACCTGCCGATGAAGGCGAACTCCGGCAATTTGCGCTTGGGCTTCTGGGAAATCCGGGTGCTGCTGCCTGCAAACACGGCCTCGGAAATCTTCATACAAAAACTAACTCTATTTTCACTGCAAAGATACATAAAAAAAAGATTATATTTGCGAGATACGAACCTAGATCATTCATTCGATTAACCATGCCCACTGTCATTACTTTCGGAGAGATCATGCTCCGACTTTCAACGCCCGGCTATCTGCGTTTCGGACAAGCCAGGCAGTTCGACGCCACTTTCGGCGGCGGCGAGGCCAACGTCGCAGTTTCGCTGGCCAATTACGGCGTAGACGCCAAGTTCATCACCCGGCTTCCTGAGAACGACATTGCCAAGGCCTGCATCAAGGACCTCCGTTCCTACGGTGTCGACACGTCCGGCATCGTCTTCGGCGGCGACCGCATAGGCATCTATTTCCTCGAGACCGGCGCCGTGGCGCGTCCGAGCAAGGTCGTCTATGACCGCGCCAACTCCTCCATCGCCACCATCCAGCCGGGCATGATCGACTGGAAGAAGGTCTTCGAAGGAGCCGACTGGTTCCACTGGACCGGCATCACCCCCGCCCTCAGCCAGGGCGCGGCGGACGTATGTCTGGAGGCCATCAAGGCCGCCAACGCCCTCGGCGTGACGGTCAGCTGCGACCTCAACTACCGCAAGAATCTCTGGAAATATGGCAAGAAGGCCGGTGAGATCATGCCGGCGCTCGTCGAGGGCTGCGACATCATCCTCGGCAACGAAGAGGACGCCGACAAGGTCTTCGGCATCAAGCCCGAGGGCTTCGAGGTCACCGCCACGGGCGGCGCCATCGACCAGCAGCGCTTCCAGAGCGTGGGAGAGCAGCTGATGAAGCGTTTCCCGCGCGCCAGGAAGGTCATCATCACCCTGCGCGGTTCCATCAACGCCAACCACAACACCTGGGGCGGCGTGCTCTGGGACGGCAAGACGCTCTATCAGTCCCCGCGCTACGACATCACGCACATCGTGGACCGCGTCGGCGGCGGCGACTCCTTCATGGGCGGCCTGATCTACGGCCTGCTCACCTACACCGGCGACGACCAGAAGGCGCTCAACTTCGCCGTGGCCGCCTCCTGCCTCAAGCATACCATCTTCGGCGACTACAACCAGGTCACCGTCGCGGAGGTCGAGAACCTGATGAAGGGCGACGCCTCCGGACGGGTGTCCCGATAGATTCTTCGCTCCGCTCAGAATGACAAAATAGCGCATTATGGCAAAATACGACAAACTCCAGGTCCTCGCGACGATGACGGAGACCGGCATGGTGCCGGTGTTCTACCATGCGGACGCCGAGGTCGCCAAGAAAGTCCTCAAGGCCTGCTATGACGGCGGCGTGCGGGCGTTCGAATTCACCAATCGCGGAGACTTCGCGCAGGAAGTCTTCGGCGAACTCGTCAAATACGCAAACAAGGAGCTCCCCGGCATGATCGTCGGCGTGGGCAGCGTGATCGACCCGGCCACCGCCGCGCTCTACATCCAGCTCGGCGCCAACTTCGTGGTCGGCCCCCTGTTCAATCCCGCCATCGCACCGGTGTGCAACCGCCGCCTCATCCCCTACTGCCCGGGCTGCGGCTCGGTCAGCGAGGTCGGCGCGGCGCAGGAAGCCGGCTGCGACCTGTGCAAGGTCTTCCCGGGCGACGTGCTCGGCCCGTCCTTCGTCAAGGGCCTCCGCGCCCCGATGCCGTGGAGCCGCCTGATGGTCACGGGCGGCGTCAAGCCCGAGCGGGCCAACCTCGAGGGCTGGTTCAAGGCCGGCGTGACCTGCGTCGGCATGGGCTCCAACCTCTTCCCCAAGGACGTCATCGCCGCCGGCGATTGGTCCAGGATCACGAAACTCTGTCAGGACGCCCTGCAAATCATCCGGGAGGTAAGGTAATATGGCGACCACACAACAGAAACTGATGACCAACTGGCGCTGGTGGCTCTGCTCGCTGCTCTTCGTGGCGACGACCGTCAACTACCTCGACCGCCAGGTCCTTTCCCTCACCTACGAGGAGTTTATCAAACCCGAATTCCACTGGACGGACGCCGACTACGGCACCATCACGTCCTTCTTCTCCATCTTCTACGCCATCTGCTGCCTGTTCGCGGGCAAGTTCGTGGACTGGATGGGCACCAAGAAGGGCTACCTGATCGCCATCTGCGTCTGGTCCGTCGGCGCGTGCATGCACGCCGCCTGCGGCTGGGCCACTTCCCTCTTCACGGGCCTGGACGGCGTGGCCGCCCTGCGCGCCGTCGAGGCGGGCAGCAACGTGGCGCTCGCCGTGTCCACGACTTCCGTCTATCTGTTCCTGCTCTGCCGCGGCATCCTCGCCCTCGGCGAATCCGGCAACTTCCCGGCCGCCATCAAGGTGACGGCCGAGTATTTCCCGAAGAAGGACCGCGCCTTCGCGACCTCCATCTTCAATGCCGGCGCCTCCGTCGGCGCGCTCGCCGCCCCGCTGATGATCCCGCCCCTCGCCGTCAGGTTCGGCTGGGAGTGGGCCTTCATCATCATCGGCGGCCTGGGCTTCATCTGGATGTTCTTCTGGACCTTCATGTACGAGAAGCCCGAGAAGAGCCGCCGGGTCAACGAAGCGGAGCTGGCCTACATCCACCAGGACGACGGAGCGGAAAGCAAGCCCGACCGCAGCGAAGGACCCGAGAAGTCCATCCCCTTCGTGCAGTGCCTGCGCTACAAGCAGACCTGGGCCTTCATCACCGGCAAGTTCTTCACCGACGGCGTGTGGTGGTTCTTCCTGTTCTGGGCGCCTTCCTATTTCAGCAACCAGTTCAACGCCCCCGCCACGTCCAGCCTGGGCCAGGCGCTGATCTTCACGCTCTACGCCATCGTGACCGTGATCTCGATCATCGGCGGCTACCTGCCCAAGATCTTCGTCGAGAAGAAAGGCATGAACCCCTATGCGGGCCGCATGCTCGCGATGCTCATCTTCGCCTTCTTCCCCATCGCCGCGCTCTTCGCGCAGCCGCTGGGCATCAACCTCGGCTCCGCGTGGTGGCCAGCCATCCTGATCGGCCTCGCCGGCGCCGGACACCAGGCCTGGAGCGCCAACCTCTATTCGACCATCGGCGACATGTTCCCGAAGAGCACCATCGCCTCCATCACCGGCATCGGCACGACGGCGGGCGGCATCGGTTCGATGATCGTCCAGAAGGTCGCCGGCAACCTCTTCACGCACGCGGAAGAGGCGGGCGCCGCCTTCCATTTCCTCGGATTCGAGGGCAAGCCGGCCGGCTATTTCGTCATGTTCTGCTACTGCGGCGTCGCCTACCTGATCGCCTGGTTCATCATGAAATCCCTTGTCCCGAAGTACAAGCCCATCGAGCTATAAAATGAAAATCTGTCTCGTCCAATTCGACATCGCCTGGGGAGACCCGCAGGCGAACTTCGCCCACCTCGACGCCCTGCTCGCAGGGGCGCCCAAGGCGGACCTGTATGTCCTTCCGGAAATGTTCACCACGGGATTCGCGACCCTGGAGGGAGCGACCGTAGAGCAGGAGCCATCCGTCGGCCTCGCCTGGATGCAGCGCAAGGCAGCGGAGCTGAAGGCCGCGGTGGCCGGCAGCGTGGCGCTGCAGACCCCCTCGGGCAAATGCGCCAACCGCTTCTTCTTCGTCCGTCCGGACGGGAGCTTCGAGCACTACGACAAGCGCCACCTGTTCGGCTATGGCGGCGAAGGCGAACGCTTCCTGGGCGGCCAGGAGCGCGTGGTCGTCGAATACGGCGGCGTGCGCTTCCTGCTGGCGGTCTGCTACGACGTCCGCTTCCCGGTCTGGCTACGCAACCGCGATGACTACGACGCCATCCTGCTGGTGGCCAGCTGGCCCGACGTGCGGCGTTTCGCGTGGGACACGCTCAGCCGCGCCCGCGCCATCGAGAACGCCTGCTACCTCGCGGCCGTCAACCGCGTCGGCACGGACCCTGCCTGCAGCTACAACGGCGGCACCGCCTTCATCGGGCCCTTCGGCGAGACGCTCTCCGCCGTGCCCGACGGGGAGGAAGGCTTCGCCTGCGGCGAACTGGACCTGGAGCATCTGGCCGCCTATCACGCCAAGTTCCCCGTCCTCGAAGACGCGGACAGTTTCGAAATCAAATAAAAAACGGGAGCCCGGCCGGGCTCCCGTTTTTCTTATCTGCATCAGAGATCTTTAGAAGACCTCCTCGACATTCTCCTTGAAGTCGTCGAAGGACGGCGTGGGGGCGTCGTTGCGCGGGCCGTTGTTGTGGCGCGGGCGGTCGCTGTGACGGCCGTCACGGCCGCCTTCGCGGCGCTCGCCGCCACGACGCTCGTCGCGGCCACGGCCACCCTCACGGCGGTCGCCGCCACGGCGCTCACCGCGCTCACCGCGGTCGCCACGGTCGCCGCGCTCACCGCGCGGACGGCGCTCCGGCTCCTTGTAGCCTTCCGGCTTCTCGGTCAGCGCGCGCATGGAGAGGCGCATCTTGCCGGTCTTGGCGTCGATCTCGAGGAGCTTGACATCGACTTCGTCGCCGACGGCGAGGACATCCTCGACCTTCTCGGTCTTGTTCCAGGCGATCTCGGAGACGTGCAGCAGGCCTTCCTTGCCCGGCAGGATCTCGATGAACGCACCGAACTCAAGGATGCTCACGACCTTGCCGTGATAAACGGTGCCGACCTCGGGGACAGCGCAGATGCCCTTGATCCAGTCGAGTGCCTTCTGCATGTTGTCGGCGTTGTCGGAAGCGATGTCCACGACACCCTCGGTAAGGTTGGTGCCAGGGATCGGCTCCTCGTCGATGTTGATGACGCAGCCGGTCTCCTTCTGGATCTTCTGGATGGTCTCGCCACCCTTGCCGATGACGGCGCCGATGAACTCGGCGGCGATGCGGATCTGGACGATGCGGGGCACGAACGGCTTGTAGTCCGCACGCGGCTCGCTGATGGTCTTCATCATCTCGCCCATGATGTGCATACGGCCCTGACGGGCCTGCTCGAGGGCTTTCTCGAGGACTTCGTAGGACAGGCCGTCCACCTTGATGTCCATCTGGGTGGCGGTGATACCGTCGGCGGTACCGGTGACCTTGAAGTCCATGTCGCCGAGGTGATCCTCGTCACCGAGGATGTCGGTGAGGATCGCGTAACGGTCGTTGGGACGGGTCTCGTCGGTGATCAGGCCCATGGCCACACCGGCCACCGGCTTCTTGATCTTCACGCCGGCGTCCATGAGGGCGAGGCAGCCGCCGCAGACGGAGGCCATGGAAGAAGAACCGTTGGACTCGAGGATATCGGAAACGACGCGCACGGCGTACGGGTTCTCGGGAGCCATGGGGATGACGGGCTTGAGGGCGCGCATCGCCAGGTTGCCGTGGCCGATCTCGCGACGGCCGGGGCCGCGCTGCGGCTTGGCCTCGCCGGTGGCGAACGGCGGGAAGTTGTAGTGGAGCACGAACTGCTGGTCCTCCTGGATCAGCACCTCGTCCATCTCCTTCATATCCATCTTGGTGCCGAGGGTGACGGTCGCGAGGGACTGCGTCTCGCCGCGGGTGAAGATGGCGGAGCCGTGGGCGCAGGGGAGGTAGTCCACCTCGCACCAGATCGGACGGACCTGGTCGCAGACGCGGCCGTCCAGACGGATGCCCTCGTCGAGGATCATGTTGCGCATGGCTTCCTTCTCCTCGGCGTGGTAGTAACGCTCCACGAGCGGGGTCTTCTCCTCGAGCTGCTCCTCGGGAATGGTGGCGAGGAACTCCTCCTTGATGGCCTTGAAGCCCTCTTCACGCTCCTTCTTGGGCTTGGCGGACTTGGCCAGGGCGTAGCACTTGTCGTAGCAGAAGTCGTGGACGGCCTTCTTGAGGTCCTCGTCCTCGACGTCGTGCGGATAGTCGCGCTTGTTGACGTCGGTGCCGAGCTCGTGCATGAGCTCCTTCTGCACGCGGCAGTGCTTCTTGATCTCTTCGTGGGCGAACTTGATGGCCTCGAGCATGTCGTGCTCGCTGACCTCGTTCATCTCACCTTCGACCATCATGATGTTCTCCTCGGTGGCGGCGACCATCAGTTCGAGGTCGGAATCCTTCATCTGGGAGAAGTTCGGGTTGATGACGAATTCGCCGTTGATGCGGCTCACGCGCACTTCGGAGACCGGGCCGCCGAACGGCAGGTCGGAAGAGGCGAGGGCGCAGGAGGCGGCCAGGCCGGCGAGGGCGTCGGGCTGGATGTCCTTCTCGGCGGAAATCAGGCTGATGTTCACAAAGACTTCCAGGTGGAAGTCATCCGGCCACAGCGGGCGGATGGGGCGGTCCACCAGGCGGGCGATGAGCACCTCGTAGTCGGAGGGTTTGCTCTCGCGCTTCATAAAGCCGCCGGGGAAACGTCCCGCGGCATAGTACTTCTCACGGTAGTCCACGGTGAGAGGCATGAAATCGGTGCCTTCCTTGACTTCTTCGGCACAGGTCACGGTGGCGAGGACCATGGTGCCTCCCATCTTGACAACGGCGGAGCCGGCGGCCTGCTTGGCCAGTTTGCCGGTCTCGATCTCGATCACGCGGCCGTCCGCGAGCTCGATCTTCTCATTACTGTTTCTCTATTGCGTCTTTTACGTCTTCTATCAAAAAGGGGATGGTCCCGATGGGCACCATCCCCCAGTTGTTTCCTATCTGCTTATCGACGGAGACCGAGCTCCTTGACGATGTTGCGGTATCTCTCGATGTCCATCTCCTGGAGGTAGTCCAGGATCTGGCGGCGCTTACCGACGAGGCGGAGAAGGGAACGACGGGTAACCACGTCCTTCTTGTTCTTCTTCACGTGCTCGGTAAGGTGAGCGATACGGTAGGAAAATAAAGCAACCTGACTCTCAGGAGAGCCGGTGTCCTTATTGGACTTCCCGTACTTCGCGAAAATCTCTTGCTTCTTCTCAGGCATCAAATATTCAGCCATCTCAGCAAAAAAATTATAGGGTTAATACTCAAATCTTTCTCCGATAAAGCGGAAAAAGCGTGCAAATTTAGTTATATTTGTCGAAATTCCAAAGCATTGCAATGAATTTCATCGGGATACGCAGTATTCCGAATCCCTCCTCGTTATAAAGGAGGCAATTGAATACTAAAACTATACTTCATACAATTGATGAAAAAGTTCACTGTTCTGACCGGGGCCCTCATCTCCCTGCTGGTCTGTTCCGCGCCCGCGCGCGCACAGGCACCCGACGCCATCCAGGCGTACCAGCAGACGGCCGGCGCCCGGTCCATCCTCTTCCGTGGCAAGCAGGCGGCCAACTACACGTTCGCCTTCAACGGAACCCCTTTCCTGGACGACGGCTCGTACATGGTCGGTGACATCACCTTCGAAGGAAACGTCTACTACGGCATTTCCTTCAAGATCAACGCCCATACCCAGCGGGCCCATGTAAAACTGGCGACGACGCCCCTGTCCGTCGAGATCGCGCCCGGGCGGCTCTCCGCCATCGAGACGGGCGACCGCCGCTTCGAGGGCTTCGGCCCGGACGCGGCGTTGCCGGAAGGCTTCTACGAAGTCTTCGGGACGGGGACGGAGCGGATCTACAAGCTGGTCCGGAAGGAGCTTTCCTCCTCCCTCACCGACGTCAACGGCGATTCGATCGGCTACAACGACCCCAACTACCGCGAGAACGTCTTCCAGTATTTCTCCTTCCGGACATTCTACTATTTCCGCGACGCGGAAGGACAGATAAAGCGCATCAAGAGCATCGGCGCATTGATCCGGCAATTCCCGGAGCGCAAGCGCGAACTCCGTCGGGCCGTCAACAAGGCCGGCTACGGCCGGAAGAGATTCGACGACGCCTGCCGGCTCATCCTTAATCTGACCAGCCGATGAAAAAGATATTTCTCAGCATCCTGCTGGCTGCCGCCGGCCTGGGCACCCTGTCCGCACAGACTCCCATGGAGGTCAAGCGCGTCGGACTGGACTCGCTCGTCAATTTCCTGCGCAAAGAATTCCGGCAGGAGATCTATTACGTCAAGGACGCCGCCGAGCAGTCCACGTTCAGCGTGAGCGCGCCGCGGGCGCAGTTCCTCGACGCCGCATTCGACGCCCTGCGCGAAAAGGGCTATACCATCAGCGGCTACGGCACCGCCCGCTTCATCCTGCACGGCAAGACCGTCTACACTTCCCTGCCCGCCGGCTATTTCGACGCCGGCCAGAAACTGGGCGACGACAGCGGGCTGCAGCGCTACCTGGCGGAGCAGAACGCCGTCGTGACCTTCCAGAACAAGGTCTATGAGATCGGCGACGACTCGGCCAACCGCCACGGCAAGGTCTACGTCAGCGGACACGTCCGCGACGTCTCGAGCGGAGAGCCGCTCGTCGGCGTGTCGGTCTACGACGAGAAGACGGGCGCGTACGCGATTACGGACGCCGCCGGCTTCTACCGCCTGGCCCTGCCCGTCGGCGACAACACGATCAGCCTGAGCGGCTATTCGCTGGACGACATGCGCCTCCTGCTCAAGGTCTGGGACGACGGCGTCCTGGACGTCGTCATGAAGGAGAAGGTCCTTTCGCTGAAAGGCGCCACGGTCTCCGCGGACGCCGTCTCGCACCACCGTACCGCCAAGATCGGCATCGAGCGCGTGCGGATGGAGGTAATCAACAAGATTCCCTCCGCCTTCGGCGAAGGCGACATCATCCAGGCCGTCCTCACCCTGCCGGGCGTGAAGTCCGTGGGCGAGGCCTCCACCGGCTTCAACGTCCGGGGCGGCTCCACCGACCAGAACCTCATCCTGTTCAACGACGGCACGGTCTACAACCCCACGCACCTGTTCGGCATCTTCTCCGCCTTCAACCCCGACGTCGTCAGCGAAGTGGAGCTCTACAAGAGCAGCATCCCCGCCGAGTTCGGCGGGCGCATCTCCTCCGTCCTCGACGTCCGCTCCCGCGAAGGCAACGCCAAGAAGATCTCCGGCTCGATGGGCATCGGCCTGCTGACCAGCCGCTTCCAGCTCGAGGGCCCGATCGTGCCCGACCGGACCACCTTCGTCCTGGGCGCGCGCACGTCCTATTCCAACTGGCTCCTCAAGCTGCTCCCGGAGAACAGCGAGTATTCCGGCAGCACGGCCGACTTCAGCGACATCAACGCCTCCCTGACCCACAAGCTCAACGAGAACAATTCGCTGCACGCCTATTTCTACTGGTCCCTGGACGGCTTCAAGTTCTCCCGGGATCCGGCCTTCCGCTACGCCAACCTCAACGCTTCGCTGAAATGGCGCAGCCGCCTGGGCCCCCGCCTCAACCTGGTCGCCACGGCCGGATATGACCGCTATGGCGCCCGGCTGGACAACAGCCTGCGGAACAACAAGAAGTCCGGCTACCGCGTCAGGACGCGGATCGGACAAGTCTTCGGCAAGCTGAATTTCCGCTATGCGCTGAACGACATGCACAACCTCTCCTTCGGCGCAGACGTCATCCGCTACGACGTGCTGCCCGGAGCGATGTCCCCGCTCTACGAAAGTGAATCGCTTGTCAGGACCTGGTCGCTGCCCACGCAGAACGCATTCGAGCCGGCCCTGTTCGTCAGCGACAGCTGGAACGTCAGCCAGCGCCTGACCCTCGAGGGAGGCATCCGGCTCAGCAGCCTGCTCGTCGGGCGGCCGGTCAAGTTCTATCTCTCCCCCGAATTCCGCGTCGCTGGCAAATACTCCTTCCGCGACAACTTGTCGGTCAAGGCGGGATTCAACACGATGAGCCAGCATATCCACCTCATCTCCAATACGTCTTCCATCTCCCCGATCGACACCTGGCAACTCTCCGACAGCCGCATCCGGCCCCAGTACGGCTGGCAGACGGCCGCCGGCCTGTACTGGACCGTCGCCGACGGCACCGTGGACCTGACCCTGGAAGGCTACTACAAGCGCACCAGCCACCAGCTGGACTACAAGTCCGGCGCCACCACGATGATGAACCCGGACCTCGCGGACGACCTGGTGGAGACCTACGGCAAGGCCTACGGCGTCGAGCTGATGGCCAAGAAGACCTCCGGCAAGCTGACCGGATGGGCTTCCTACTCCTATTCCCGCTCGATGCTGCGCGAGATGTATGACCGCGGCATGGAGACCATCAACGGCGGGGCCTGGTACAACGCCCCGTACGACAAGCCCCACGAGTTCAAGCTGACGGGCAACTACAAGTTCACCCACCGCTACTCCATGTCGGTCAACGTCGACTACGCGACGGGGCGCCCCGTCACCATCCCCATCGGTACGTTCAGCTATGGCGGCGGCGAGCGGCTCGCCTATTCGCTGCGCAACACCTACCGCATCCCAGATTACTTCCGCCTGGACCTCGCTGTCAACATCGAGCCGGGACACTATCTGAAGCAGTTCTCCCATATGTCCTGGACCATCGGCGTCTACAACGTGACCGCCCATAAGAACGCCTATTCGGTCTTCTTCGAAGGGACGAAAAGCTATCTTCTCTCGGTCTTCGCCTACCCGATCCCTTATATCAACCTCAACCTGAAGTTCTGATGACTATATATAGATTTCTCCGCGCCGCCGCATCCGTTCTCCTGGCGCTGACGATGAACTCCTGCATTTTCCCCTTCGATACCGACTTCGAGGGGCAGACCGGCGAGTATCCGCTCGTCGTGGAAGGAGACATCATGATCGGCGGCACCACGACCGTCAGCCTGGACCGCGTCCGGCCTTTCAAGGAACTGAAGGAAGAGCAGTGGGAACGTTATATCATGACCAATGTCGAAGCGTATATCGAAGGAGAAGACGGCACCCGCGTCGAAGGGGATCTCTACACCCCCTATGACTACTTTTCTTCCTCCTACTACTTCAGCGCTCCGACGGCGACGATCCACTTCGACACACAGGATCTCCGCCCCGACCAGCGCTATCGCCTGCACCTGAAGGTCTTCTGCAGAGGCGCGGATGCGCCCGACACGTACGAAACCGACTGGGTGTCGGTCAGTCCGACCCCGGTCATCGACGGGCTGACCTACCAGGCGAACATCCCGGACGAGGAGCTGGAAATCGGCCTGAGCATGCATTGCCGCGGCGCGCACCACTTCCGCTGGTCCTTCGAAGAGGACTGGGAATTCCACGCCGAACTCAACTCTTACTTCATGTTCGATCCGGAGACCAGCCTTGTCAGGCCCTATGACGACTACCAGGCCCAGAACACCTATCGCTGCTGGGCGCATGAGCAGGATTACGAAGCCCGGACCTTCAGCACGACCTACCAGATCGACGACCGTTTCGAGGACCTGAAATTCCACACGGTCAGCCTGAGAAACAAGCGGCTCCAGACGCTGTACCGGATCCGGGTCCACCTGTCGGCCCTCAGCGACGACGCCTACACCTACTGGGAAACCATGCGGCGGAACAGCGAGGAGCAGGGATCCCTGTTCGCGCCCACGCCCAGCCAGTTGCCCGGCAACATCCATTGCACCTCGAACCCTTCCGCCCAGGTCATCGGCTATGTGGACGCCTGCCAGGAAATCGTGGGCGAGATGTATTATGACAACTCCCAGGACCATTTCTTCATCCCCGGGAAGATCTTCCTGTTCGAAGCCGTCCAGCTCCCGAACATCGAGATGTGGAACTCCGACTGCTACTACAATCAGCATTACCGGCCTTATCAGTCCGTCAGCGTCGACTTCGGCCAGACGGAATACCTCTGGGCGCCTGATTTCTGCGTCGACTGCCGGCGCAACGGAGGCACCAAAAACAAACCCGCAGACTGGCCCCGCGATTAATACCTGCCATGAAAAAGATTCTGATTTCCCTGTTTTTCCTGATCGGATTCCTGCCCGCACTTCCGGGCGCGGAACCGTTGCGCGAACGCGTATTTATATCGACCGACAAAGACGTCTATGTGGCCGGCGACGCCGTCTGGCTGTCCGCCTGGTGCCTGGACGCCGGCTCCGGCCGGCTGTCGACCTTCAGCAAGACGGCCTACGTGGAGGTCCATTCCCCGACCGGGATGGTCCAGACGGCCAAAGTCGCCCTGGAGGGCGGTCGCGGCGCAGGGCGGCTGATCCTGCCGAATTCCCTGCCCACCGGCAACTACCGGCTTTTCGCCTACACCCGTCAGGGCGCTTCCGAAGAAGGTTTCGACCCGCTCACCGGCGCCAGGACCCTGTCCGTGTTCAACACCTTCAGCACCGGGCGGCAGGAGAACGTGAAGGTCGTCGCCCAGGCGCCGCAGGCCCCGTCCGTCCCCGCCCGGGGGGCGCTCGGGATCGAGGGGGGCCAGGCCGCCCGGAACGACACCGTCCGGATCGCGCTGACCAACCACGGGACGGAGCCGGTCAGTTTCAGCCTGAGCGTCCGGCACGACGACGGCATCCCCGCCCCGGCGGGCGCGCACGTCGCCGACTTCGTCAGTGCGCTGAAGGCGCTGCCCGCCGCCCGCGGCTTTGACGCCGGCGTCATCCCCGAATACGAGGGCGAAATCATCCGCGCCCGCGTGACCGGCACCGACGCCGACGGCCTCCGGTCCATGCCGGGCAAGAACGCCTTCCTCTCCGCGCCGGGTTCCGGCGAGAACTTCTACTCGGAGATGATCGACGACAACGCCCAGGTCACTTTCTTCACGTCCAACATCTACGGCGACCGGGAGCTCTTCCTCGAGATCGAGGAATCCCAAACCGGACACCTGGAGCTGGTCAGCCCGTTCCTCGACCTGCCGGCCGGCGAGATCGCGCCCCTGCAGCTCTGGTCCGGCTGGGGCCCCGCGCTCGAGCAGCGCGGCCTGTCGATGCAGCTGGAGAAGAATTTCAACGCAGATACGCTCTATACCCTCCTTCCCCTGCGCACGCACCCGTTGTTTGATGAACGCACGCGCACGCGCTATGTCCTGGACGATTATACCCGGTTCCCGCTGATGGAAGAACTCTTCATCGAGTTCATTTCCGAGATCCGCGCCCGGACCGTGAACGGCCACCGGGTCATCCAGGTCCGCGCGAAGGACTTGATGGACGCGTACAGCTATTCTGCGAACAATGCACTGATCCTGCTGGACGGCATTCCCGTCCTGGACCACGAGCGCATCTTCGGCTATGACCCGTTGCTCGTGCAGTATGTCGACATCTACGAAAATACCTTCTTCTTCGGTTCCCGGATCTATTCGGGCGTGGCCAATTTCGTGACCTACAAGGGCACGCTCCCCTCGATGAAGTTCGCGGACAACGTCCGCATCGTCGACTTCCAGGGATGCTCCCTGCCGCTCGCCTTCACCTGCAGCGACTTCGGCTCCGACTACCCGGACTACCGGCAGACCATCTACTGGCATCCGGCTTTGACCCTCGCCCCGGGCGAAAGCATGGTCATCACATGCAAAACGCCCGCGTATGGCGGACGTTTCGACATTGTGACCGAAGGATTGACCTCCGGCGGGGCGGCTGTCTGCGGACAGGCTACGCTGGACGTTCGATGAGCGGCAGGCCGCGGCTCCTGAGCAGGGCGTTGTAGCGGTCCAGGACCTCTTCGACGCAGTCTTCCCACGACCGGACGATGGTCTTGGAAGCCTGCACGCCCACGCGGTGCACCCGCTCCGGGTCGTGGATCAGCTCGCGCAGCAGCTGCGCCATCTTGTCCGGGTCGTTCTCCACGAGGAAGCCGTTCTCCCCGTCCTTGAGGATGGTGGAGGCCGTGGCGCCCTCGGCCATTATGGACGGGGTGTGCAGGGCCGCCGCCTCGCGCACGACGAGCGGGGCGTTGTCGTAGAGCGACGGGAAGAGGAACAGGTCCGATGCGGCATAATAGTCGGTCAGCTTCGCGCGGTCCGTGATGGAGCCCACGAAGGTCACCTTGTTGTCCAGACCCCGCTCGCTGACGAGCTTCCTCATCTCTTCGGCGGCATAGCCGACGCCGATGAAATACATCCGGAACGGCACGTCCGGGATGCGGGCCAGGGACTCGATGATCAGGCGGGGGTTCTTCTCCCAGATGTGCTGGCCCACGAAGAGCAGCACGAATTCTTCCGGAGCGATCCCCAGGCGCTGGCGCGCCTCCACGAAATACTTCTCGGGATAGTCCGCCACGAGGTCGGAACCGTTGTCCATCACCTCCACGTGGCCCTTGAAGCCATATTCGCGGATCACGTCGACCACGGACTCCTGCGGCACCCAGACCAGGTCGGCGCGCTCGTAGAAATCGACGATGGCGTCGATCCAGATGTCCACGGCGAGCTTGGGCAGGATGCGGGAGAAGTCGTCGCGGTATTTGGAGTGGAACGTGGCCACCATCGGGACCTTCTGGAGGCGGGAGATGCGGTAGGCCGCCGCGCCCGAGGCAAAGGGGCTGTGCGCGTGCACGATCTTGAAACGGGTCGTGGCCACCTTGGCCAGGTAGGTCGGGTCGATCTCGGCGATGCCGGTCACATAGGGGTGACGCTTGGGCACCGGGAACGAGAAATAGTCAAAGACTTTGTAGTCGAGCTGGCTGTAGTCCGCGCTCGGGACGTTGGGCGTGATGACGCACACCCCGCCCACCTTCTTCTGCATCCAGTGGGCATAGTTCTCCATGCACACGGACACGCCGTCCATCACAGGGGGAAAAACGTCACAGAACAGGCCTACATTGGCCTGTTCCGGAGAAAATATGGTCGGTCTGTCCATGATCATTCAGCTTCCTCGGCGGCTGCCTCGACGGCGGGCTCCGCAGGGGCCTCCTCCACGGCTTCCACCTTCGCCTTGGCCTTGCGCTCGATTCCCATCCACTTCAGGTTGTCGGTGAAATAGCAGACGCCGAAGGCCACGACCAGCAGGGCGATCAGCCAGTACAGGCATTTGCGCCACCAGGGCGTCCGCTTGGCATACGGGTCTTCGAGCTTCAGCTTCGGATACCTGGCCACGCTGGTGAGCTTCTTGCCGAACAGGATGTTGACCAGGGCCTTGGAGTTGATGGCCCAGCCGTTGGCATTGAGCACCGGGCCGAGGTTGCGCTTGCGCAGCTTGCGCCAGGCGATGAAGCAGGCGGGGCCGGAAATGATGAGCATCACGGCAGCGATCACGACGAGGATCTGCCACCAGGTCAGGCCCTTGAGCGAATTGCCGATCAGGCCCAGCGCGGCGCCGATTGCGCCGATGGCCATGCCGACGGCGGCGAAGATGCCGGCGTACTTGGCGATGTCGAACGGCTGCTTGACCTCGCCGGGCTTGCTGTCGGCGGCAGCCGTCAGCTTGGCCATCGCGTCGGCGTCCTTGTCGGCCGCGGCCTTGTCTATCTTCTCGGAGACGAAGCGCGCCACCTTGCGGTAGGGGCTCCAGAAGGCCTCCTTGAGGTTGATCGGGTTCTCGACCACCTTGGTGATCACGGCATCCCAGTCGCCGCCGTCCAGGTCGTAGAACAGGCCGTTCTTGCCGGGACGCAGGTCGGCGGTCTTGCCGTCGGTCATCACGGCCACGATGTCCATCGTCTCGCCCTTGGTCTTGGAGGTGCACTTGCAATAGAGCAGGAACATCCCGCTGAGCTTGGGCATGTCGGCGTGGGCGCCCATGTCGGCGATCTTGATACAGAGGTCGCAGCAGCGCTCGTCGATGTAGAGCTTGCCGACCTCGAAGATGCCGCGGGTGCCGTTCGCACGGCCGTAGAAGTCCGTGAAGAGGACGTAGTTGCGGAGCAGCTTCGCGAAATCGCGGTAGTAGAGCATCAGCTTCTTGACGTCGTCGATCGACTTGGACTCCTCCTCGAGGGCCAGGTCGGCGTCGACCAGCGCGAGCAGGTCGGCCTTGCGGTCGGCCTTCAGCTGGGCCTTGACTTCGTCCAGGCCGAGGGCCTCGACGGCCGCACCCTTCTTGTCCGCCATCCAGGCGGTGTAGGCGCCGAACTTGGCGAGCACGCCCGCCCACTGCTCCTCGGTGATGCCGGCCGCCTTCGGGAAGTCGGCGTCCAGCGCCAGGGCCTTGACGGCGGCGAACTGCGCCTGCCAGGCCGGGTTGATGGCGTCGAACGGCAGCACGCCCTCCTTGGTCGGGCGCGCCAGCGGATAGGACGCGATCTCCTCCGCCTGCGTGGCGAGGTTGTGGTCGCTGATGGCGCCCACGCGCTCCACCGACACGTCCACGGCGTCCGCCACGGCTTCGTCGAAGCGGATGAGCTTGCAGCGCATGAAATAGTCGGCGACCTTGTCCTTGACGGCCTCGCAGGCGGCGAGGGCCGCGGCGGTGTTGTCGCCATACGGGAAAATCTCTTGCTTGGCGGCCTCGGCGGCGTCCTGCCAGGCGGCATACTCCGCCAGGGCGGCATAGAACTCCTCGATCTGCCCGGCCGTCACGCCCGGCTCGCCGCTGCGGTCGGTCGCAGAGCCGATCTTGTCGGCGATCTCGGCGATCAGGGCCTTGAGGGCCTCGTCGTCCGTGGAAAGCGGCGTGATCACGCCGTCGCCGTTGAACTTGGTGCCAGTAAAGATGGCCACGCTGTCGGAAGCGTCCTCCACGCTGATC
The DNA here is from genome assembly GCA_900167895.1 of Bacteroidales bacterium WCE2004. Classification (NCBI taxonomy): domain Bacteria; kingdom Pseudomonadati; phylum Bacteroidota; class Bacteroidia; order Bacteroidales; species Bacteroidales bacterium WCE2004. Next base: position 82,461 of record FUZR01000004.1, read on the forward strand.
TCGTCCTTGTCCAGGCCGAGATGCTCCAGGATCTGGCGGGCCGACTTGTAGAGCTTCTGGCCCGCTTCGCATTCCGTATTGATGCCGTCGAGCTTGAGGACGCTCTCACCCTTGAGGATGGCGTCCTTGTCCTTGACCACCGCGGTCAGCCACTGGGCCGCCGCTACAACCTCCTGCACACGGACCCGTCCGTCGCCGTCAGCATCGATCAGCTGCAGGGTGCGCTCGTCGAATGCCAGGTCCTTGGTCGGGCAGCTGAGCACCGTCCAGAGTTTCTGGTCGAGCTCGCCCAGATGGGCGATGTCCTCGCCCGATGTGATGTTGACCCTGACCACTCCGCCGAGGGAGCAGTATTTCCAGGGATAGCCTTTGGTTTGTTTCTTTGCCATATCAGAAGAATTGATTACTAGCGTTTCATACAAAGATAAGAATTTTCCATATAAATATAACCGCGTCACGCGCATGCGCAGGCCGTATTGCCCCGTACGATTTTTGCTGTATATTTGTAAATCTTAAGATTAGCTGGAATGAGCAAGTTTACAAAATTTTTCGCCAGTCTGGTGAATATGCGCGACCACGTCGACGTGCAGGCCGCTTCGGCCAGCATCCGCGGGAGCATCGATTTCCGCGGCCCCAACGTGTTCATCCTCGCCTGCGCGATCGTCATAGCCTCCGTCGGCCTCAACCTCAACTCCATCCCGGTGATCATCGGCGCGATGCTCATCTCCCCGCTGATGGGGCCGATCCTCGGCTTCGGCCTGGGCCTGGGCACCAACGACACCGCCCTGGTCAAGGACGCGCTCAAGAACTTCGCCGTGATGGTGGTGATCAGCATCATCGCCTCGTCGCTCTTCTACGTGCTCTCCCCGCTCCAGCTGGAGCAGCAGACGGAACTGCTCGCGCGCACCAACCCGACCCTCTACGACGTGTTCATCGCCCTGTTCGGCGGCTTTGCCGGCATCCTGGAGAATTCCCGCAAGGACAAGGGCGGCACCGTGATCCCGGGCGTGGCCATCGCCACCGCCCTGATGCCGCCGCTCTGCACCGTCGGCTACGGCATCGCGCACCTGGCGCCAAAGTTCATCTTCGGGGCCCTCTACCTGTTCATCATCAACACCGTCTTCATCACGCTCGCCACTTTCGTGACCGTCAAGTACCTGCGCTTCCCGCACGCCTTCGGCCAGGACGACGTGATGAACAGGCGCAACGCCCGCTGGATCACCGTCATCCTGGTCATCCTGCTGGTTCCGAGCGTGCTCACCGCCATCCAGATGATCCGGGACAACAATTTCGCGCGCAGCGCGCAGGAGCTCGTCCTGGGCAACAAGAACCTGGGCAAGAGCTACGTCTACGACTACAAGATCGACCTGGAGCAGAATCCGCGCGTGCTGGAACTCTTCCTGGCCGGCGAGAAGATGGAGACCGACGCCCGCGAGCGGATCTACCTGGCCGCCGAGGAGGCCGGCATCACCCGCAGCCAGATCGTCATCCACGAAGACGCCGCCTACAAGTCCGGGACAATGTCCGAGTCCGAGCTCATCCGCGACCTGATGGACGGGCATTCCCGCCAGGTCCGCAAGCTCGAGGGACAGGTCGATTCACTCTCGATGGCCATCGAGCACTTCCAGGCGCAGAAACTCCCCTCCGAGCTGATCACCCGCGAGATCGCCGCCCAGTATGAGGGCGTGCGGGAGGTCACGCTCACCCGCGGCGAGAGCGTCCAGGCCGCCGACGGGCAGGCCCGACCGGCCGTCGTGGCCATCGTCCGCTGCTCGCAGCCGCTCGGCGAGCCCGAGCGCGCCCGCATCGGCCAGTGGCTCCGCGTCCGCCTCGGCGTCGACGACGTCACCGTCATCATCTCCGACGAATAGCATTCCGGAAGACATAAAAAAGGCACCTGCGCTTGCAGGTGCCTTTTTATTGTATCCTGTATTGCTTCGAAGCAAAGCGCCGCAGGGGGTTCGGGGGGAACGCCCCCCGACATCGAGCCTTCAGCAGGCCGCGTTTACGCGGCCTGCTTGATGGCGGCCTGAGCCGCGGCGAGGCGGGCGATAGGCACACGGAACGGAGAGCAGCTGACGTAGTCCACACCGATCTTGTTGAAGAAGTTGATGGAGTCAGGGTCACCGCCGTGCTCGCCGCAGACGCCGCACTTCAGCTCCGGACGACGGGCGCGGCCGCCCTGGATACCGATCTCGACCAGCTTGCCGACAGCCTTGGTGTCGATGGTCTGGAACGGGTCGGCGTCGAGGATCTTGTGGCCGAGGTAGTCGCCCATGAAGGTGCCTACGTCGTCGCGGGAGAAGCCGAACGTCATCTGGGTCAGGTCGTTGGTACCGAAGGAGAAGAACTCGGCGGTACGGGCCATGCGGTCGCCGGTCAGGGCAGCGCGCGGGATCTCGATCATCGTACCGAACTTGTAGGTGATGATCATCTCGTTGTGCACCTCGACCTCAGCCTTGATGCGCTCGCAGATGGCGCGCTGGAAGCCCAGCTCGCGGGCGGACACCGTGACCGGGATCATGATCTCCGGCTGCGGGTGGAAGCCCTCGCGGCACAGTTCGGCGACAGCCGTGAAGATGGCGCGGTACTGCGTCTCGGCGATGAGCGGGTAAGCCACGTGCAGACGCACGCCGCGCAGACCCATCATCGGGTTGACCTCGTGGAGGCTGGCGCCGCGGCGGGTCACCTCGGCGGCGCTGATGCCCAGCTCCTTGGCGACCTCGGCGGTCTTCTCCTTGGTCGTCGGGACGAACTCATGGAGAGGCGGGTCGAGCAGACGGAACACGACCGGTTTGCCGTCCATCACCTTGAGGGTGCTCTTGACGGAAGCCTTGATGAACGGCTCCAGCTCGGCGAGGGCGTCCTTGCGCTCCTGGTCGGTGGTGCAGAGGATCATCTTGCGCAGCTTGGCGAGCGGGGTCTCGGAGTTCTTGCCGTAGAACATGTGCTCGATACGGAAGAGGCCGATGCCCTCGGCGCCGAAGTCGAGCGCCTTCTGGGCGTCCTCCGGCGTGTCGGCGTTGGTACGCACGCCGAGGCGGCGGTACTTGTCGACGATGCTCATGAACTTCAGGAAGGTAGGATTCTCGCTGGCGTCCATCATCTCGATCTGCTTGGCATACACGTTGCCCTTGGAACCGTTGAGGGAGAGCCAGTCGCCTTCCTTGTATACTTTCTTCTCACCGGCGAAGGTGAGCGTCTTGGCCTCGAAGTTGATCTTCATGGACTCGCAGCCCACGATGCAGCACTTGCCCCAGCCACGGGCCACGAGGGCGGCGTGGGAGGTCATACCGCCACGCATCGTGAGGATACCGGCGGAAGCGCGCATGCCCTGGATGTCCTCCGGGGAAGTCTCCTCACGGACGAGGATGGTCTTCTTGCCGGCGGCGGCAGCCTCCATGGCAGCCTCGGAGGTGAAGACGATGGTGCCCACGGCTCCGCCCGGAGAGGCGGGAAGGCCCTTGGCGATCACCTTGGCTTCCTTCTCGGAGACCGGGTTGAGGATCGGGTGCAGGACTTCGTCGAGCTGGGAAGGAGAGACGCGCATCACGGCGGTCTTCTCGTCGATCATGCCCTCCTCGAGCATGTCCATGGACATCTGCAGGGCGGCCATGCCGGTACGCTTGCCGATACGGCACTGCAGCATCCAGAGGGTGCCCTCCTGGATGGTGAACTCGATGTCCTGCATGTCGTGGAAGTGGTTCTCCAGGCGCTTGCGGATCTCGTCAAGCTCCTTGTAGACCTTCGGCATCGCCTTCTCGAGGGACTCGAGGTTGCGGTTGTGGTCGTTCTTGGTGGCTTCGTTGAGCGGGTTCGGGGTGCGGATGCCCGCGACCACGTCCTCGCCCTGGGCGTTGATCAGCCACTCACCGTAGAAACGGTTGTCGCCGTTGGCCGGGTTGCGGGAGAACGCCACGCCCGTGGCGGAAGTGTTGCCCATGTTGCCGAAGACCATCGACTGGACGTTGACGGCCGTGCCCCAGTCATCGGGAATCTTCTCGATGCGGCGGTACGCGATGGCGCGCTTGCCGTTCCAGGACTTGAAGACGCCGCCGATGGAGCCCCAGAGCTGGTCCTGGGCCGTGTCGGGGAAATCGACGCCAAGCACTTCCTTGACTTTCTTCTTGAACTTCTCGCAGAGGTCCTTGAGTTCCTCGGCGGTGATATCGGTATCGGAGGCGTAGCCCTTCTTCTCCTTCAGGTCGGCCATCATGCGGTCGAGCTGCTGGCGGATACCCTGCCCGTCGGCCGGCTCGATGCCCTCGGCCTTCTCCATCACGACGTCGGAATACATCATGATGAGGCGGCGGTAGGCGTCGTAGACGAAACGGGGGTTGCCGGTCTTCTTGATCATGCCCGGAATCGTCGCGGAGCACAGACCGATGTTGAGGATGGTATCCATCATACCCGGCATGGAGCTGCGTGCGCCGGAGCGGCAGCTCACGAGGAGGGGATCGTTGGGATCGCCGAATTTCTTGCCCATCAGGGCCTCCGTGGCGTTGAGGGCGCCGCGGACCTCCATCTTGAGTTCTTCTGTATAGCCGCCGCCAAGCTCATAGTATTCGGCGCAGCACTCAGTCGTAATGGTAAAGCCGGCAGGCACCGGCATGCCGAGCTTGCTCATCTCGGCCAGATTGGCTCCCTTTCCACCCAGGAGCTCACGCATGGTCCCGTCGCCTTCGGCCGTCTTTCCACCGAAGCGATAGACTCGTTTTTTCATCTCGAACATAGATTATTGACTAATGTAATTTTGTTTCGGACCGCGAATTTAAGATAATTTTCTCATTATAGCAATTTTGCAGCCATTTCTGAGAGTTCGCTGCGCTCCCCCTTCCGAAGGAAGACGTGCTGGAAGAGCGGCTGGCCGTAGAGTTTCTCGCCCAGATGCGTCAGGCCGTTGGACCACTGGTCCAGATAGGGCTGGTCGATCTGGAAGATGTCGCCCGTGAAGACCATCTTGGTCCCCTCGCCCGCCCGGGTGATGATCGTCTTCATCTCGTGCGGGGTGAGGTTCTGCGCCTCGTCGATGATGAAGTAGCACCTGCCGAGGCTGCGCCCGCGGATGTAGGCCAGCGGCTCGATGATCAGCTTCTCCTGCGAGAGCATCGCCTCAATGCGCTGGGCCTCGCGCGAAGTCGGACGGAACTGCGACTTGATCACGTTGAGGTTGTCCATCAGCGGCTGGAGGAAGGGGCTCATCTTCTGCTTCTGGTCGCCGGGCAGGAATCCGATGTCCTGGTTGCCCAGGATCACGGTCGGCCTGGACAGGTAGATCTGCTCATAGTCCTGCTCCTGGGCCAGGGCGGCGGCGAGGGCGAGCAGGGTCTTGCCCGTGCCGGCGCCGCCCGTCAGAGAGACCAGCTCCACCTTCGGGTTCATCAGCGCCTCCAGGGCGAACTTCTGCTCGTCGTTGCGCGGGCGGATGCCGTAGGCTTCGTGCCCCTTGACGAGCACGATGCGGTCACGGTTGGCGTCGTAGCGGGCGCAGACGATGGCCTCCTGGGCCTGCTCCCAGCGGAACTTGAACATCTGGTTGGCCTTCGGCTGCACCTTGACGGCGCGCTTCCACGCCACGGCGTTGTCCGGGCCATAGGCCAGGTCCTGCAGGACGTCGGCGGGCGCCGTCATCACCTGCACCTCGCGCTGGGCCTCCTCGACGTGCTCGTCTTCGATCTTGTCGGTCAGGTAGTCCTGGACCGCCATGCCGATGGCCTTGGCCTTCATGCGCAGGTTGATGTCCTTGGTGACCAGGGCGACGAAGCGCTCCGGATGGTGGTCGCGCACCCACATGGCGGTGGACAGGATGCGGTGGTCGGGGATGTCGTCCGCGAAGAAGCCGGCGTACTCGCCCTCGAAGGGGTGGTTCGGCTCGACCTTGATCCGCCCGAGGTCCTTGCCGATCGGCAGGCCCTCCGGGCCGAATTCCCTGCCGTTGGTGATCCGGTCCAGGTCGCGCATGAAGCCGCGCGCATTGTACGCAAGGGTGTCTGCACCCTTCTTGAAGTTGTCGATCTCCTCGATCACGGCCACCGGGATCACGAGGTCGTTGTCGCGGAACTTGCGGATCGCCTTGTGGTCATGCAGGATGACGTTCGTGTCGAGGACGAAAATCTTTGGTTTGCCCATACAGTGTTATGTGGTTCAGTCTTCTCCCTCAGCGTTCTGCATGAGGGATTCCAAAATGGTCTGGATGCCGGATTTGGCGGAGGCCTTGACCCGGACGTCCGTCCGGCCGGGGACCGGGTGCCCCAGCGGGAAGAAGGCGACGTCCTGCAGCAGCAGCTCGGCGTCGAGGTAGTCGAAGTCCGCGTCGTGGATCTGGATCACGGCGCCGGGCACTTCGGCGAACAGGATCCGCATCACGTCCTGCTCCTGGTAGGCGCGCATCACGTCGGACACGTCGACGGTCAGGCCCACGCCGTCGGCCATCTGGCGGACGGTCCTGAGCAGGCCGCCCTCGCCGACCGTGGCGCCGGACAGCAGGATGCCGTCCTCGACCAGCTCGCGGATCACTTCGTGGCAGTCGAGGAAATAGTCGGCGTCCGTGATCTGCGGGGCGGGGCCGCCGCCCACGTCGAGGATCTGTGCGAGCAGCGAGCCGCCGAGGCGGAAATCGGTCGTGTCGAAGGGAACGTAGATCACCCAGCTCTGCGGATCGGGGGCCAGGGTGCCGGGACAGGAGCGGCGCGCGCCGAGCACGGGATGCTCCGAGCGGAACGGCTCGCTGACGAAGCCGTAGTCCTCCTCGTCGGCGTCGCGGGCGATGCGCGTGCGGAGGGTGAGCTCGGAAGCGCCCGTGGTCCGGGCATAGCGGTAGCCGCTGAACTTGAGGCCGAGCGCGTCGACGTAGTCGGCGGCGGCGCGCACCGATTCGTAGAAGGCGGCGCGGGCGCCGACGGGCTTCTCGTCCCAGCGCCAGGAGGCCTCCAGCCGCAGGTCGCCGAGGCGGAAATGCCCCGTGCGCCAGAGCGCGTCGATGAGCGCGGCGGCCACCCGCACGCGGGTGTAGGCGTCGGCCGAGGCGGCCGGGACCAGCTTCTTCGCGGCGAGGACCGCCTCCAGATAGGCGTCCGTGCAACCGGGCTCCAGGGCGATGCCGCGGAACACCGGGTCGAGCGTCTCGTCCACGGCACGCTCCTCCGCCGGAGCGATCAGCGGGTGCCGCCCCTCGGGCTCGGTCACAGCATCCAGGAGCTGCGCAGGGGTGTATTCCTCCTGCACGCCGTCGAGGACGTAGGTCGCGTGCAAAGCAGTCAGTTTTTCGGCCATCACGTTTTAAAAACGTGTAAAATTAATTAATTTTGGATTCAGTTGCAACTATGGACCTGACAGAAGCTACCTACCACCGACTCCTCGAGGAGCTTTACGCCCGCCATCCGAGCGTACAGAACCAAGGCTTCACGACCGGCGCCTACAAGCCCGGACTGGACGGGATGCGGCGCCTGGACGCCGCCCTGGGCCATCCCGCGCAGCGGCTCCGCGCCGTGCATGTGGCCGGGACCAACGGCAAGGGTTCGGTGAGCTCGATGCTCGCGGCCGCCCTCGCCGGGGCGGGCCTGCGGGTCGGCCTCTACACCTCGCCGCACCTGGTGGATTTCCGCGAGCGGATCAAGCTCGTGGAGCCCGGCGGCTGGTCGATGATCCCGCGCGAGGAGGTCTTCCGCTTCCTCACGGAGCGGGAGCGCGACCTGGAGGGTCTCTCCTTCTTCGAAATCACCACAGGTCTGGCTTTCAAGTGGTTCGCCGACATCGACGTGGATATCGCCGTGATCGAGGTCGGCCTGGGCGGCCGGCTGGACAGCACCAACATCCTCACGCCCGAACTCGCCGTCGTGACCAGCATCGGCCTGGACCACTGCGCCCTGCTGGGCAACACGCGCGGCGCCATCACCGCCGAGAAGGCGGGCATCTTCAAGCCCGGCGTCCCGGCGCTCTGCGGCGAGCGCGACGCCGAGACGGAGCCGGTCTTCGAGGCCCGCGCGAGCGTCGTCCCCTGCCCCCTCTTCTTCGCCGAAGACTTCGACGTCGAGCTGTTCGACACCGACCTCACCGGCCCCTACCAGGCCGCCAACCTCCGCACGGCCCTCGCCGCGCTCGAGCTGCTCGGCATCGACGCCGACCGCGAAGCGCTGGCGCACACGGCCGCCCGCACCGGCCTGCGCGGCCGCTGGGAGCGCCTCTGCGCCGACCCCGAGGTCATCTGCGACATCGGCCACAACCCGCCGGCGCTGGCGATCAACTTCCGGCGCCTGCGCGAGAGCGGCCGTCCCCTGCTGATCGTCTATGGCATCATGGCCGATAAGGACCTGGATGCCATCCGCCCCCTGATGCCGCCCGACGCGCACTACTTCCTCGTAGCGCCCCGGGGCGAGCGCGCCCTGCCCGTCGCGGCCCTCGCCGCCCGGATGGACGGCTTCCGCTGCACCGTCTGCAATAGTGTGCAAGACGGTGTGAACCAAGCACTTGACGCAGCGCGGAAGACACCCGGCTGCATCTTGTACATCGGTGGCAGCAATTTTGTTGTAGCAGAGGCCATCGATTTGTTTGAACCTTTATAAAACACGCACTATGAGAGCGATCCGTTTGATAACACTAGCACTTCTGACCCTGATGAACCTACCCCACAATGCTTGCGCCCAGGACAAGGCCGGCCACATCCTGACCCGCCTCTGGGCCGACTACGAAAAGGCCGAGAACGACGACCGGCCCCAGGACCAGGTCCGCATCCTCGAGCAGATCAAGAAAGAAGCCACGGACAAACACCTGGCGCGGGATTTTTACGATGCCTGTATCGAGTATGCCGATGTCCGGGAAGAAATCAACTGGAAAGACCGGGACGCGGTCCGCAAGCAGACAGACGAAGAAATGGAGCGTTTCGGCGAGCCGATCGTCCTGTTCTGTTACCGTATGGAGGAGTACTCTTATGAGAATTACCACGTAGTCGAACGGCGTCTGCCGGGCCTCCTGGCCTACGTGCAGGAGCACAGGGCGCAGATGGAGCGCTCGCACAACCCCACTTTCTATGAACAGTATGGGTGGTCTTCTTGTTACAAGGTGATCGGGTCCCTGATCAAGAACGACTACGAATATGCGCTGTGCGCCCTTTTATACGAAGGGCCGGGCGGCGCCTGGGCCCGCCAGGTCGCCGGCGCCTTCCCGCCGCAAAGCTACCCGTTCGACGCCCTCCTCGAATTCATCGTCCTCAAGGAGGACGAATCCGCCGATGATGCCTATGAGAAATACGCCGCCGACCACGCCGGGCAGGCGGTCGCCCTGCTCGCGCGCGACCGGCTCCTGCGGCGCCGCATCGACGGTCTCAAGAGCAAGGACACCTCATCGCAGGAAGAATACCTGCAACTGGCCCGCGACTGCGAAGCGCTGCAGGCCGACTGCAAGAAGTTTTCGGGGAAAGAGAAGGACATCGCGGATTGCTGCTCCGAGGCCGGTCAAATCCTCACGGGCCTCAACCAGCGGGCCATATGGGCGTCCGTCAACAAGGGCACCGTCACCCTCCGCCTGCGCAACCTCCCCCAGGCCCGCGTCACCGTGGTCAAGCAATACGGCGACGACAAGAAGCCGGTCTTCGAGCGGCTGGTCGCCAACACGCGCCGCAGTTTCTATGTCGAGGACGAGTTTGTCTTCGACCTGCCGGACATCGACGACGGCTCGTATATCCTCCGCTGCGAGGAAGGCAAGACCGATTTCGAGACGCGTTACGAAAAATACACGCTTTCCCTGGCCCTCAAACGCGATTACGACGGCTACGGCGTCTATGTGGCCGACTACGTCACCGGCGAGCCCGTGTCCAGCTGCGACATCCTGCTGTTGCGCAACGGCAAGCAGATCGACATGGTCAAGGGCCTTCCGATAGACGGCTTCACCTACCTGCCCGAGCGCTTCGCCGGCTGGCTCGGGAACACCAACAGCAGGTACAGCTACTCCGTCCAGGCCACCCTGGTCAAGGACGGCAGGAAGCACTCGTCAAGACAGGAAGGTTTCTATTACCGCCCCAGGGAAACGGAAAACACGAACACCCCCATCCGTCATGCCGCCATCCTGACCGACCGCAGCGCCTTCAATCCCGGTGAGACCGTCCAGTTCAAGGTCATCCTCTATGAAGGCACCTATGAATACGCGACACGCCCGGAAGCCATCCGGCTGCACGCCACGCTCACCGATCCGTCCGGCAAGGTGATCGGCGAGTCGAACCTTGTCACGGGCGAATTCGGCTCCGCCGCCGGCTCCTTCGTGCTCAAGAAGGGCGAGCGCGGCGGCATGTACACCATCGACGTCAGCGAAGGGGGCAAGCAGATCGCCAGCACCCGCGTCCGGGCCGACGAATTCGTCCTGCCGACCTTCACCCTCAACTGGGAGCCGGACCGGCGTTCCTATCTCCCGCAGGACAACGTCACCGTCCGGGGCAACGTCAAGAGTTATTCCGGACACAGCCTGGGCACGGCCACAGCCCGTTACACAGTCGTATGCGACGGCGAGACCCTCGCCGAAGGCCCGCTGGCGCTTGAGGCCTCCGGAGACTTCGACATCCGCTTCACCGCCCCGGCAGAAACTGATGACTATTTCTCCGGTTCGCATGTGAACATCCGGGTCACCATCACTGACAGCACGGGCGAGACGCTCTCGTACAACAAATGGCTTTCTATCATCAACAGACTGTCGCTCTCCGTCGATATCCGCAATCAGGTCGCCGGAGAGGCCGATCTGGCATCCTCGCCCTACGGAGGGATTCTCGTCGGCGACGACTTCATCCGGGCCTGGTTCAAGTCCGGCGACGAAGTAAGCCATCCGACCCTGAAGATTACCTACAAGGTCCTGCGCGGCGCCACGACGCTTCTTTCCGGCGAAGCCCCCGACGGCCAGCCCGTCGACCTGTCCCTGGCCGGTCTCCCTTCGGGTCTGTATACCGTCGAGGGCACGGCCACGGCCCGGAGCGACATCGGGAAAGAGTATACGCAGACGACAAAATGCATGATCATCAAGTGCTCCGACTCCGACACGGCGCTGGACCTGGACGCCCGCAGTTTCTTCAAGGAGCTGCCGGACGACGGGAAGGGCATCGCGCTGCAGATCGGCACCACCACCGGGCCCGCCTGGGTGGTTGCGGAGCTTTACGGCGACGGCAACCGCCTGCTGGAGAAACGCATGGTCCGGCTCGCCGGCATCCGCGGACAAGCCGGCTCGCTGGAGACGGTCCGCTTCGCGCGCAAGCCCGGCTATCCGGAAACGCTGACGCTGAGCGTCTTCTGGTTCCGGAACGAGAACGCCTACAATTATACCTTCTCTTCTTACAAGGCGGCCGAACCTTTCCAGCTCCCGCTCGGCTTCAGCCGTTTTCTGGACACGACGCTACCCCATACGGACTACCAGTTCACGATCCGCACCGGTGCGGGCACGGAAGTGGCCGCCACCATCTTCGACAAGAGCACGGAGACCATCCAGCCCAACAACTGGCAAACTTTCGTCCCTTCGCGCCGGACGCTGCCCCGCGTCTTCTATTCCCAGACCACCGGCACGAACGGCTCTTCGGGCTACGGCCCCGTCGTCCGTCACATGGCCGCAACGAAATCCACGACAAGCAACGCAGCCATCTACGGCGCCACCGCCCCTGCTGAAGATTTCGATCTGGCGGAAAGCGTCTCTTTAGCCGAGGCAGCCGACCAGGGCGTGGTGGTCGCCTACGGCGTCCAGCGGAAATCCGACCTGACCGGCTCGGTCGCGGGGGTGAACGGAAGCGCCCCTGCCATCCGGACGGATTTCGCCAGCACGGTCGCCTGGGAGCCGTTCCTGCGCGCCGACGACAACGGCGAGGTGACCTTCCGCTTCACCACCGCCGACAAGCTCTCGACCTATTACGTGCAGCTCTTCGCGCACGACAAGGCCTTCCACAACGCCACGCTCCGCCAGGAGATGGTCGTGACCCTGCCGGTCAAGGTGGCCCTCGTGCAGCCGCAATACCTCTATGAGGGCGACCGCTATGTGGCGCGCGTGACCGTGGCCAACAGCCTCGACACGCCCGTCTCCGGCCGCATCAACGTCTGCTTCCTCGACGGCAAGGACCACAAGACCGCGCCGCTCGTCGCCGAGGAGGAGCAGGCGGTCACCGTGCCGGCCGGTGGCAGCGCCGACTTCAGCTGCGCCATCTCCGCGCCGGCCGTCGCCGACCTGGGCCTGCTGGTCAGCTTCGTCGCCGACCAGGCCGACTACGGTTCCGACGCCGTGTTCGTGACGCTGCCGGTCAAGCCGGCGGTGCAGACGATCACCGAGGCGCACTCCGCGCTGATGCTCTCCTGGATGGACCGCGAGGCCATCCTCACCGCCCTGCGCGGCCAGTTCGTCAACGTGCCGGGCACTGCGGCGAGCCTGCGCGAGATTTCCATCCTGGACATGATCCGGGAGGCCATTCCCGAGAAGGTTCTCCCCACTTCCGACAACCTGCTGGCCCAGTCCGAGGCCCTCTTCGCCAACTGCCTGCTCGACCGGCTGCCCGATGCGAAGGGATCCGCCGCCACGGCGGAGCAGCGCGCTGAGATGTGCGCCAAGATCCTGGCCTGCCGCAACGAAGACGGCGGCTTCGGCTGGTTCGCCGAAATGCGCTCGTCGCCGCTGCTGACCAGCGTGCTGCTCGAGCGGCTCGCCGCGATGGGCGACGCCTGCCCGCAGCAGCTGCGCGACGCCATCCCCGCCGCGGTCAAATACCTGGATGCCACCTATTTCGGCGATGCCGCGAGACCGCTGTGGTGCGGCGGCATCAGCCTGGACCAATACCTCCACACGCGTTCGCTGTTCCCGGAAGTCGCTTTCGCCCCGAAGGCGGACGCCAAGGTCCTGCGCGAATTCAAGAAGGCCGCCAAGGCCTACCTCGTGCCGGGCTCGAAGCGCGGCCTCAACGGGCAGGTCTTCGCCAAGGCCCGCCGGATGAAGACGCTCCGCGCCCTGCTGCAGAGCGAGGCCGGCGCGGCGCTGGCCCGCGACTGGGGCGTCTCGCTCTTTGCCAGGCGGCGCCTCGCCCGCTCGCTGGACAAGGACGTCGCCTCCCTGCTGCAGTACGCCGTGCCGCACCAGAGCGGCGGCACCTACTACCCCAACGCCGTGATGCCGTGGCGCGGCCTGCTCGAGAGCGAGCTCTACGCGCACACGCTGATCTGCAACCTGCTGACCGACTGCGGCCACAGCGAGGTCGCGGAGGGCATCCGCCTCTGGACCATGGTCCAGAAGGAAACGCAGCAGTGGGCGGACGACCCGGCCTACATCGAGGCCATCGACTGCGTGCTGCGCGGCTCGGAGGAGACCCTGCAGACCCGGGTCCTCGCGCTGAGCGCCACCACGACCCTGCCGCTGCGCCAGGTCAAGGCCGCCGGCAACGGATTCACCGTCTCGCGCACCTACACCCGCGACGGCAAGCCGCTGCAGGACGGCGACGTGCTGCACGTCGGCGACCGGATCCAGGCCACCTACCAGATCTGGAACGAGGAGAACCGCAGCTTCGTGCGGCTCAGCGTGCCGCGCCCGGCGGCCTTCCGCCCGGTCGAGCAGCGCTCCGGCCGCCTCGGCTGGTCCGGCCGCCCGATCTCGATCACCGGCTGGGTGGTCTTCAGCCCGCAGGGCTACCGCAGCGTGCTGGCCGACCGCACCGAGTTCTGGTTCGACAGCTATCCGGAGGAAAATACCACCCTCGTTGAAGAATTTTTCGTCACGCAGGAAGGAACCTTCCAGAGCCCAGTCCCTGAAATTGAATCCCTTTACGCGCCGCACTACCGCGCCAACGACGCCGGCCACCCCGCCGTCGTCGTGGCGCCGTAGGGCGCGGTATCATTTTTGCACACGCTCCCGGCAATAAATCATCTTACAAATTATGAGAAAAGTCATCTTCGTCTGCGCACTTCTGCTTTCGTGCGCGTTCATGGCTTCGGCGCAGAACAACCGCGCCTTCAAGAAAGGTTATCAAGGAGACATCGAAATCGGCAATTACGCCGTCTTTGGCAAAGGCAAATATGGAGGCATGATCCAGGTCTCCTCCACGCACGGCTATCGCCTGGGCAACGGCATGTTCCTGGGCGCCGGCTTCGGCCTCGTTTACGACATTGTCGCGGAGGCTGCTCCGGAGATTCCGGTCTTCATGGACGCCAAATACAACTTCGTGGATGCATCCGTCAGCCCGTACGCCTCGGTCCGGACAGGTGTCCGCTTCTGCGGCGACTACTATTATTCGATGATCCAGCCGTTCATCGCCGTCTCCGCAGGTGTCGACGTGGGCCGCTTCTCCGTCAAACTCGGCTACGACTACGGCAATGTCCACTATTCGGCAAACAGCCATTACAGCAACGGGCCCACTGAAGGGTACACCAAGCCCAGCCAGCTGTTCTGCTCCTTCGCAGTCAAGTTCTAGCAGCACGCCTGATACAAGAAAAAAGCAGCCCCGACGGGCTGCTTTTTCTGTTTGATGCGGACCGGAGGGTCAGATGACCTCCAGCGATTCGGCGGGCAGCCAGCCCTGGCGGCCGTCGGCAAGCTCGATGTTGCGCCAGGCGCCGACGGTGTCGAGGACCTTGACTTTCGTGCCCTCGTGGAGCACGAAGAGGTCCTTGGCGGAGTCGCGGCCCGGGGCGCTCTGCACCGTGGCGACGGGGCGCGTAACGATAGCGCCGTCGGCCTTGCGGTAGTCGGAGCGTTGCCAGCAGGCGAAGTCCAGGCAGAGCAACGTCAGCAGCAGGGCCACGATGCCGGCGATGAAGCCGCCGCGGCGCGCCGCCACGCGGCGCCCGAGCAGGAAGAGCAGAACGCAGCCGACCGTCAGTGCCAGGAACACCAGGAACAGCGCAGCCCAGGTGTCGGACGGAAGCAGCCAGCAGAGCTTGCGGCCCCAGGCTTCGAGGAAGAATTCCGGCACGGACTCGATCTTGTCCTGCACCTGCGTCTGGGCGAACGCCAGGTTGTGGCGCGCATCCGCGTAGGAGGGATCCAGCTTGAGCGCCCGCTCATAATTGAGGATGGCGTGGGCCAGGTCGTCCTGCTTGAACAGCGCGTCGCCCAGGTTGCAATACAGCTGCGGGGACTCCAGGCCGAGGGCGCGCAGGTCCGACCAGGCGCGCGCGGCGCCGGCCCAGTCGCCGTCGGAATAGGCGGCCACGCCGGCCGTCCACAGCGAGTCGACGCTGGCGGCCGGCTGCGCCGCGCCGCGCTGGGCGGGCAGCAGCAGGAGCAGCGCCAGCAGGGCGGCGGCAGCGCCGGAGCCCTTGCGGGGATTTCTCTTCATATGCTCGTCGATGGCGGAAATGACCGAGACCGCCTGCTCGTAGTGGGTATTCATCGCCTCGTGGCCGGCATCCGGCGCATAGCGGGCGAATTCGCACGCGTCCAGCAGGGCCGTGAATTCGGCCGCCAGCGCTTCGCCGGCGCCGCTTTCGACCAGCCGGGCGGAGATGTTTTCCTTGCTCATGTCGGCGGCATCCAGGTTGAGCTTGTCGGAGACGAAGCCCAGCAGGGCGCGGTGCAGCTCCTCATAGAAAGCGGTGTAGAGATTGCCCTTCAGGAAGGCACCCGCCTGGGCGAGCCGCTTGCGGGCCATCTTGGTGGCTCCGCGGTTCTTGTTGCCGACCACGTCGGCCCGCAGCGCGAGGACGCGGCGGATCAGGAACCAGGCGGCCGCGCCCAGCGCGAGCAGCAGCACCGTCAGGATCCAGAAGGCGGCCGAGCCGACGAAGAAATAGCCGACGGACGAAAGCGTACCCGGTTGGGTGGAGATGAAGCGGATGTCGCTGCCCAGGTCGCGCACGTCCTTGCGGTTCACGCCGGCGACGAGCTGTCCGCCGGTCGAGGAGGCGCCGGTGTCGGCGCCCTTGCCCACCCGGATCGGGAGCGGCTGGCTGCGCAGGGTTACGTATTTCCGCGAGGAAAGGTCGAAATAGCTGTATTCCACGGGGCCGAGCGTGAATTCGCCGTGGCTGCGCGGGATGAAAGGATACTCGAAAAGCTTGCCGCCGGCCACGTCGGACGTCTTGACGTCATAGACCTCGAAATCGGACGGGAAAGAAATCCTCGGGGCCTCCAGCAGCGAGGTGTTGCCGCTGCCCGTGACCGTGACGCGCAGCGAGGCCGCGTCGTGGGTCAGGAGCGAGTCGCGCGTCAGCGCCGCGCTCATCTTGAACGAGCCCACGCCACCGCCGAACGAAGCGGGCGCGCCGGCCGGCAGGGCGCTCACGTGGACCGTCACCGGCTGCGTGGTCACGCGCTTGCGGATGGTCTGGTAGTCGTCCTGGAAGAAATCGTCGAAGATGCTGCCCGTCGAGCGCCGCTGGGTGCGGACGTTGACCAGGCAGACCAGCTCGGCCGCATCGATGGTCAGTTCGCCGGACTTCTGCGGGATGAGGTTCCAGCTGCGGAGCACGGCGGCGTTGTAGATCTTGTCCCCCACATTCTCGCGGCGGAATTCGATCTGGCTCGGCGCCTGCACTTCCTGATTCCAGAAACCGTTGAATGTCGGGAACTTGGCATCCTCGAAGCCGCCGATATTGACCCGCTGGTAGAGCTTGAGCGTGGCCGTGACCGGCTCGCCCACCGTCACGCTGCGCTTGTTGAGCGTCAGGCGCAGGAACAGGTCGTCCGCCGCCACGGTGCCGGTCTGGGCGCTCTCGCCGCCCTGCCGGCTCCCCTGCGCGGACTGACCGCCGGCCTGCCCCTGCTGGGCCGCCGCGCCGTCGCTCACCACCTCCACCGTCGCCCGGCTGGAGACGAGTTTCTCGCCCTTGACCGTGGCCTCGGCGGCCGCAAGCTGGAAGCGCCCGGTGTTCTTGGGCAGCAGGATGTAGGTATAGGTAGTCTGCGCGGAATGCGTACGCTTGCCGTTGATGATGCTGGTCGAGGACGACGTCCCCTTCTGGGGGCCCCAGACCAGCTGGAAATCGCTGCCCGGCTCCCACTGGAACTCGCTCGGGGCATGCTCCCCGCTGATGACGAAGGTGACGTTGAACTGTTCGTTCACGCCGACCAGATTGGGCGCCTGGACCTTGATCGTGGTCTGGGCGGAGGCGGCCAGCACGCTGAAGGCCGCAAGGAGGACGAGTATTATCTTGCGCATCACCAATTCTTTTCTTTCTGACGGGACTTCAGCAGGGCGGCTTTCTCCTTGTTCACCTTGTCCTGGGTCGTCTTCTCCTGGGCCTGGATGGCCTTCAGCATCTGCTGGACCTGCTGCGGCGAGATCTCCTGACGCTTCTGGCCGTCACCCTGGTCCTGGTTCTGATCCTGGTCCTGCTGGTTCTGGTCCTGATTCTGGTTCTGATTCTGGTTCTGTTGATCTTGCTGATCCTGTTGATCCTGTTGATCCTGCTGGTTCTGCTGATTCTGCTGATTCTGCCGGTTCTGGTCCTTCCCTCCCTCTTTCTCCAGCATCTTCTTGGCGTAGATGTAATTCTCCTTGGCCTCCAGGTCGCCCGGATCGCGGATCAGCGCCGCCTTGTACATCTCGACGGCGTTCTGCCAGTCTTTCTGCTGCGCGGCGGCATTGCCGGCATTGTAGCAGTATTGCGCCGGCACGAGCGGGTGCTGGACGCCGTTCAGTGTCTTGAACGCCCCCTCGAAGTCCTCCTGCCGGTACAGGGCCGAAGCCAGGTCGTAGCGCGCGGTCACGGACGTAGAGTCCTTGACCAGCGCCTTGCGATAGTCGATCTCCGCTTCCTTGAACTGGTCGCGGCGGAACTTGCGGTTGCCGGCCCGCACGTCGCGGCGGTCTGCCTGCGCGAAGGCGGACAGGCTGCAGAACAGCAGCAGGACGGCCAGTAAACTACTTCTCATCGAACAACCTCCTTTTGGCGCGGCGCTCGCCGATCAGCATCTCCAGCACGAAGAAGAAGAGCGCCGCTGCAAAGAAATACATATACTGTTCGTCATATTCCTCGAAGACGGTGTTGTTGAAGCGCTCGTCCTCGAGCTTGCGGATCTCGGAGAGGATGGGATTGAGCCCGAACTCCTCGCTACCGGCGTGGACATAGGCGCCGTTGCCCGCCGACGCGACGCGCTTGAGCGTCTCCTCGTCCAGGCGGGTCACGACGATGTTGCCGTCCTTGTCCTTCATCAGGTCGCCGTCCAGCGGGATCGGCTGGCCCTGCAGCGAGCCCACGCCGACCGTGTAGACGCGGATGCCCGTCTCGGCCACCTGGCGGGCGGCGTCCACGGGATCGTCTTCGTGGTTCTCGCCGTCGGTGATCACGATGATCGCGCGGCTCTTCTCGCTCTGCACGCTGAAGCTCTTGGCGGCCGTGAGGATGGCATCGCCGATGGCGGTGCCCTGCACGGGCACGGACTGGGTGTCGATCGAGCCCAGGAACATCTTGGCGGAGACGTAGTCCGTCGTGATCGGCAGCTGCACGAAGGAAGTGCCGGCGAAGATGATCAGGCCGATGCGGTCGCCGTCCAGGCGGTCCACGATGCGGGAAATGGCCAGTTTGGCCCGCGACAGGCGGTCGGGGGAATAGTCCTGGGCGAGCATCGAATTGGACACGTCCAGGCAGATCATGATCTCGGCGCCCTTGGTCTCGCGCTCGACGAGCTTGGCGCCCAGCAGCGGGCGGGCCAGGCCGATCGCGAAGCAGGCGAAGCCGAGGCAGAAGAGGATGGTCCGCCACCAGCCCTTGGCCGAAGACCAGGAGGGCATCAGGGCGGCGACGAGTTTCTCGTCGCCGAAGCGGCGGATGCGGGCGCGGCGGGCACGGCGCAGGAGCGCGTATCCGACCGGGATCAGCAGCACGAGCAGCAACAGCCACAGGAAATAGGCACGGGCAAACATCAACATACTACGGCATCCTCCTCAATAAAAGTCCTACGAGCAGTTCGAGCAGCAGGCAGATGAGCGCCGCCACGCCGAAACGACCGAACAGTTCCTTATAGACGGGGAAGCTGTCCACCGTCGTGCGGGCCTTCTCCATCTTGTTGATTTCCGAATAGATTTCCGCGAGCTTGGTGTTGTCCGTGGCGCGGAAATAACGGCCGCCGGTGCTCTCGGAGATCTGCTTGAGCAGGTCTTCGTCGATCTCGACCTTCACCTTCTGCATCTCCACGCCCCAGGGCGTCATCACCGGATAGGGCGCAACGCCGTTGGCGCCCACGCCGATCGTGTAGACGCGAATGCCATAGGTCCTGGCGATCTCGGCCGCCGTGAGCGGGGCCACCTCGCCGCAGTTGTTGACGCCGTCCGTCAGCAGGATGACCACGCGGCTCGGCGCGTCGGAATCCAGCATGCGGGTCACCGCCGTGCCGAGGCCGTTGCCGATGGCGGTGCCGTCCTCGATCAGGTCGGTCTGCACTTCCTTCATCAGGTTGATCAGCGTGGCGCGGTCGGTCGTCAGCGGGCACTGCGTGTAGCTCTCGCCCGCGAAGACCACGATGCCCATCCGGTCGCTCGGCCGCTGGGCGATGAATTCGACGGCGATGTCCTTGGCCGCGCTGAGGCGGTCGGGCGTGAAGTCCCGGGCCATCATGCTCGTGGACACGTCCATGACCAGCATGATGTCGATGCCTTCCGTGTCGCGCTTCTCGACCTCCGAGGTCGAGCGCGGGCGGGCCAGCGCCACGACCAGCAGGCAGAGCGCGGCCGTGCGCAGCACCATCGGGACGTGGCGCAGCACGGATTTGAGATTGCGGCCGGCCTGCATCCAGGGCGCGAGCGTCGCGACGCGCAGATGCGGGCGCCGCTCCGCCAGCTCCCGGTAGAGATAGAGGCCGACGAGCAGCAGCGGCACGAGAAGCAGCCACAGCAGGGAAGGATACTCAAAGTTCATCCGGATTCTTCTGCTCCTCCTCAAGCACGGTCTGGTAGGTGGAAGTCACGAAACGGACGGCCGTCGGCAGCGCACGGGCGTTGTCCTCGTCGGAGGCCACGTGCTTGGCGAACTTGACGAAGTCGGCGCACTCGAAGACGCCGCGCAGCTCTTCGCGCAGGTCCGCGGGGAGGTCCTTCTCGCCCTTCAGGGCGTCGAAGAGCTCGGCCGTGGTCATCTCCGGCGCGTCCACGCCGAAGCGGTCCGCGATATAGGATTTCAGGGCATCGGTGATGCCCGAATAATAGGCTTTCTGCTTGTCTGCGGCCCAGAATTTCTCGCCGCGCCACTTGTCCAGCTCGCGCAGCGCCACGATGTATGCCGGGTCGCGGCTCACCGCCACGCCGCCCGCGCGCCGCCGCCGGATGAACACCAGGCAGACGGCCAGGGCCACGAGGCCGGCGGCCAGCCAGAAGAGCATCACCCAGGGCACGACCTCCTTGGCCGTCAGCGGATAGCGCATCTGGCCCTTGATGTCGTGGAGCTGGAAGGTGGCCGTGTCGACCGGCAGCGTCTTCACGTCCAGGTCCAGGCCTTCGAACACCAGGGTGTCCGCACCGCGCAGCACGCGGATGTCTGGCAGCCGGTAGGTACCCTCCTCGAAGGGGGCGATCACGACGCTGCCGCGGAGATTGTACTGCTTCACCCGCTCCCGGGAGCCGGGCCGGCGGACGCGCAGGCGCGCCGTGGTGTCGAGCTGCCAGTTGCGCAGGAGCGGCAGCGAATCGGTAGCGTGCTCCCGGTAGTCAAACAGAAGGATGGAGGTCCCCTCCGGCACGCTGTCCAGCTGGAACCCGTATTCGATCTGGTCGGCAACCAGGATGGAGTCCCGGGGCTGGAGCTGCCTGATCCAGGCAGGCCCAGCCGGCACCGTCTCCAGCATCGCGGCCAGTATGAGCGTCAAAACTTTCATCTGCGGTTAAACAGGGCCATCAGGCCTTTGACATAGTCGTCGTCCGTGGCAATGTCCACGTGGTCGACCTGGTATTTGTTGAACAGGGCGTCCTGCCGGGCCGTCAGGTCGGCGAACCAGCGTCCGTAGGCCGCGCGGACCTTGCGGCTGTCGGTGTCGACCCAGGCGGCCGCGCCGGTCTCGCTGTCCTTGACGTGGACGAAGCCCACGGCGGGCAGCGAGCGCTCGCGCGGGTCGTGCACCTGGATGACGCTCAGGTCGTGGCGGTTCACCGCCACCTTGAGCGCCTCCTCGTAGCGCGGGTTGCCCTGCGCGTCCGCGTCCAGCATGTCGCTGAGCAGGAAGGCTGTGCATTTCTTCTTGATCGCGTTGGTGAGGAACTTCAGCGCGGCGCCGACGTCCGTGCCATCGGAAGCGGGCTGCAGCTCCAGCATCTCGCGGATGATGTGCAGCAGGTGCGAGCGGCCCTTGCCCGGCGGGATGAATTTCTCGACCCGGTCGGAGAAGAACAGCGCGCCCACCTTGTCGTTGTTGAGGATGGCGCTGAACGAGAGCACGGCCGCGATCTCCGCGAGGCGCTCGCGCTTGGTGCAGTCCGACGTGCCGAACAGGCCCGAGCGGCTCACGTCCACGAGCAGCACCACCGTCAGCTCGCGCTCCTCCTCGTAGACCTTGACATACGGGGTGCGCAGGCGCGCCGTGACGTTCCAGTCCATGGCGCGCACGTCGTCCCCCCACTGGTACTCCCGCACCTCGCTGAAAGCCATGCCACGGCCCTTGAAGGCCGAATGGTACTCGCCGGCGAAAATCTGGTGGGAGAGCGCCTTGGTCTTGATCTCGATCTTCCTGACTTTCTTCAGGAGTTCGGTCGCGCGGGTATTACGGGACGATGACGGCATTGATGACCTGCTCGATGATCTCTTCGGGCGTGACGTTCTCCGCCTCGGCCTCGTAGGTCAGGCCGATGCGGTGGCGCAGCACCTCCGGGCACACGGCACGCACATCCTCGGGGATGACGTAGCCGCGGCGTTTGATGAACGCATAGGCCTTGGCCGCCATCGACAGGCTGATGCTCGCACGCGGCGAGCCGCCATAGGCGATCAGGTCCTTCAGATTCTTCAGGCCATACTCCTCGGGAGTACGGGTCGCATAGACGATGTCCACGATATAGCGCTCGATCTTCTCGTCCATATAGACTTCGCGCACGATGTCGCGGGCCCGCACGATGTCCTCGGGGCGCACGACGGACGAAACCTTGGGGAACTCCCCGCTGTTGTTCATCCGGATGATGAGCTTCTCCTCTTCCTTCTTGGGATAGCCCACGACGACCTTCAGCATGAAACGGTCCACCTGCGCTTCCGGGAGCGGATAAGTGCCTTCCTGCTCGATCGGGTTCTGCGTGGCCATCACGAGGAAGGGGCGCGGCAGCGGGAAGGTCTGGTCGCCCAGGGTCACCTGCCGCTCCTGCATCGCCTCGAGCAGGGCCGACTGGACCTTGGCCGGGGCGCGGTTGATCTCGTCCGCGAGGACGAAATTGGCGAACACGGGACCCTTATGTACTTCGAACTGCTCTTTCTTCTGGGAGTAGATCAGGGTGCCGGTCACGTCGGCCGGCAGCAGGTCGGGGGTGAACTGGATGCGGCTGAACTTGCCGTCGACAGCCTGGGCGAGGGTGCTGATCGCCAGGGTCTTGGCCAGGCCCGGCACGCCTTCGAGCAGGATGTGCCCGT
This sequence comes from Bacteroidales bacterium WCE2004, assembly GCA_900167895.1. NCBI lineage: Bacteria > Pseudomonadati > Bacteroidota > Bacteroidia > Bacteroidales > Bacteroidales bacterium WCE2004. The sequence continues at coordinate 104,936 of FUZR01000004.1, forward strand.
CGGCAAGCATCGCGATCATCAGGTTCTCCACCAGGTGCTTCTGCCCGACGATCACCTTGCCCATCTCCAGCGACAGGAGGTCGACGAACGCGCTCTCTTTCTGGATGCGTTCGTTCAGCTCCTTGATGTTTACACTTTCCATATAATTCATTAATTTTGCGGTCAGTTTTATGCGTTACCTCATCAAGCTCTCCTACAACGGCGCGGACTTCTGCGGATGGCAGGTCCAACCGGATGCCCCGAGTGTCCAGCAGGCGCTCGAAAGCGCCCTGTCCACGCTGCTGCATGCCCCCGTGGCCGTGACCGGCGCAGGCCGGACCGACACGGGCGTCAACGCAGTCGGCTACGTCGCGCATTTTGACGCAGCCGGCGAGCTTGATACACCTCAGTTGCGCTACAAATTAAATGCCATCCTGCCCCGTTCCGTGGTCATTCACGAGATCGCTCCGGCGGCCCCGGAATTCCACGCCAGGTTCGACGCCACGAGACGCGAATATACATATTTTCTGCATCGCGTCAAAGACCCTTTCGTGGACGCCTTTTCCTATCTCTACACCTTCCCCGGGGTGGATTTCGAAGCGATGGACAAAGCCGCGCAAGCGCTTCTGGGACAGCACGATTTCCGCTGTTTCGAGAAGACGGGCGCCGACTCCAAGACCTCGCTCTGCACGGTCTTCGAGGCCGGCTGGCACCGCTACACGCCCACCCACCTCGCGCTGACGGGCCGGCAGGGCGGCGACGACTACTGGTATTTCCGCATCGCGGCCGACCGCTTCCTGCGCAACATGGTCCGCGCGGTGGTCGGGACGCTGCTCGAAGTCGGGCGCGGCAAGCGCAGCGTCGAAGACTTCGCGGCGCTCGTCCTGCCCCCGGATTACGGTCTTGCCGGCGAGAAGGTGTCGAGACGTAGTCTCGCGGGCGAAAGCGCCCCCGCGGAGGCCCTCTTCCTCAGCGAAGTCGACTATTGATTACAGATTTCTTGATTATCAGGCCCAAAACGGCCAAAAATCCCAAAATTCTCCGTATATTTGTACGATTATGCCTTAATGGGCAGATTTTTTGCATTTGTTGGTTACAAAAAGAACCTAAATATGTTTACGATTCTCCTCCAGACAGACATCACGCCGGCGGTTCCCGTCCAGCAGGAGATGTCTTATTCTCTCATCGAGATGGCTGCCAAGGGCGGCCCGCTGATGTGGGTCCTCCTCGCCCTCTCGATCGTCGCCATCTACATCTTCGGCAAGAAGTGGTGGATCATCCGCCAGGCCGGCAAGATCGACAAGGATTTCATCAACGACATCCGCGACTACATCCACGAAGGCAAGACCAAGTCCGCCCGGACGCTGTGCGAGAAGTACGACGCGCCCGTCGCCCGGATGGTCGAGGCCGGCATCGCCCGCCTGGGCAAACCCGCCACCGACGTGCAGGCCGCCATCGAGAATGTAGGCAACGTGGAGGTGGCCCGCCTGGAGAAGGGTCTTCCCTACCTCGCGACCATCGCGGGCGGCGCCCCGATGATCGGCTTCCTCGGCACCGTGATCGGTATGGTGCAGGCGTTCTTCAACATGTCCAACGCCGGCAACAACATCGACATCACCCTGCTGTCGAGCGGCATCTACACCGCCATGATCACCACGGTCGGCGGTCTGATCGTGGGCATCCTCGCCTACTTCGGCTACAACTTCCTGACGGCGCGCGTCTCCAACCTCGTGTACAGCATGGAGAACGCCACCATCCAGTTCATGGACATGCTCGGCGAGCCTGTCGCCGATGCCGCTAAAGCAGAATAAGATGGTCCTCAAGCGTATCACCAAGGCGGATCCCAACATCGCGATGTCCTCGATGACGGACATCGTGTTCCTGCTGCTGATCTTCTTCCTGGTGACCTCCACCCTGGTCAATCCCAACGCCCTCAAGCTCCTGCTCCCCAAGAGCACCGGCCAGGTGGGCGCCAAGGCCACGGTGAGCGTCTCCATCAAGGACTGGGGCGAGGACCGCTTCACCTACCACATCAACGGAGCCCAGGAGCCCGTGGCCTTCGCCGAGGTGGAGGACGAACTGGTGGACCTGCTCCAGAGCGAGGAGGACCCCACTTTCTCCATCTACTCCGACGAGACCGTCCCCATCGGCGAGATCGTCCAGGTGATGAACATCGCCAAACGCAACCATTACAAAGTCATCCTGGCCACACAGCCGGAATAAACAACCACCATGCAGAACGACCAGATCATCAGACTGAAGCGCGAGCGCAACGCCAAGATCACCGGCATCCTCCTGTCGGTGGCCGCCCACGTGTGCGCCCTGGCCCTCGTGTCGATGTCCGGTCTGAAGTACATCTACCCCCCTCCCCAGGAGCAGTCGATGCTCATCGACTTCACCGAGGCCCCCGAGCTGTTACAGCAGCCTCAGGGACAGGAGCCCCTCGCGGAAGAGGTCGACCTCGCGCGTCCCGTCGAGCTGGCGCAGCGGAGCGAGTCCCCTTTTGTGGCTGACAAGCCCAACGAGACTCCGCAGACGCAGCCGGATCCGGTCGGCGACGTGGAGGTGCCTGCCCCCGAGCCGAAAGAGCCCGCCCTGGATCCCAGGGCCTCCTTCCCCGGGATGTCCCGCAAAGACACCACTCGCACGGCGCCGCACGCGGCCGCCGAAGCGGGTGAGGCCTTCAAGGCCGGTCAGCCGCAGGGCAATACTGAACATGGCCGTACAGACGGCAAGCCCAACGCTCACGTCGAAGGACGCAGCACCGTGGGCAATATCCCACGTCCCGTGTATAACGTACAGGAAAGCGGAGACGTTATCGTTACCATTTGGGTGGACAACTACGGCAACGTAGTCAGAGCCGTGCCGGGAGGCGACGGCACCACCGTTACAGACAAAGCCCTCTGGGCGGCGGCGCGCAAGGCCGCGCTCGAGACGCACTTCAACATGAGCGCCGACGCTCCCGCAATGCAGGAGGGCACAATTACTTATCATTTTAAACTCAAGTAGTGATGGACCAATTTACCAAAGAAGGCCGAAAACTTAGACCTAGAAAGACGGCGGGACCCCGTCCCAGCTCCGAGAAAGTGGAGTACACGCCCGGCGCGCACAGAAGCGAGGGCGAACACAGAAGCAACAATTACGAAGGACACCGCAGCTACGGCGAGGGCCGTCCGCAGCGCCCCTACGGCGAGAGCCGCGGCAACTATGGCGGCAACCGCGGCGGCGGCAGCTACGGCAACCGCGACAACCGCGGATTCGGCGGCCGCAACAGCTACGGCAACGACCGCGGCAATTACGTTGAGAACCGCGGCTACGGCGAGCGCCGCAGCTATGGCGACAACCGCGAGGGCGGCGAGCGCCGCTCCTACGGCGAGAACCGTTCCTACGGCGAGGGCCGCAGCAATTACGGCGAGAACCGCGGCAACAGCTACGGCGAGCGCCGGCCGCGCCAGTACGGCGAGAACCGTGGCGGCAGCAGCTACGGCAACCGCAGCGAGGGCCGCAGTTTCGGCGGGCCGCGCAAGCCGATGGGCGGCAAGCCCAAGAGCAAGAAGCCGGGCCGCAAGCCCAACTTCACCCGCGAATCCACGGAAGGCATCAACCGCATGATCAGCCGCCGTCCCGTCGTGAACGGCAGCGAGAGCACCGAGACACCGTTCCCGATGCCCATCCAGGACACCGTCCGCCTCAACAAGTTCATCGCCAATTCGGGCGTCTGCTCCCGCCGGGAGGCCGACACCCTCATCCAGGCCGGTGTCGTGACCGTCAACGGCGAGGTGGTGACCGAGCTCGGTACCAAGGTCAATATCTTCACCGACGACATCCGTTTCAACGGCCAGCGCCTCAAGGGCGAGGAGAAGGTCTACATCGTGATGAACAAGCCTAAGGGCTTCGTGACCACGGCCAGCGACCCCCACGCCGAGAAGACCGTCGTCGACCTCGTCAAGAACTGCCCCGCCCGCGTCTATCCGGTGGGCCGTCTGGACAAGAACACGACCGGCGTGCTGATGCTGACCAACGACGGAGAGATCGCGGAGCGCCTCACGCATCCTTCCTACGATAAGAAGAAGATCTACCAGGTCGCCCTCGACCGCCCGCTCAGCCAGGAGGACTTCGACAAGATCCTGTCCGGCATCGAGCTCTCCGACGGCGAAGTCAAGGCCGACGAACTGGAATACATCGACGAGAAAGACAAGCGCAAGCTCGGCATCGAGATCCACTCCGGCAAGAACCGCATCGTCCGCCGCATCTTCGAGAACCTGGGCTACAGCGTCAAGGCGCTGGACCGCGTCTATTTCGCGGGCCTGACCAAGAAGGGCCTCAAGAAGGGCGAGTGGCGCTACCTCACCGAGGGCGAGACCAACATTCTGAAGATGGGGGCTTACGTATAATGGCGCACCGCTCGGGATTCGTTTGCATCATCGGCAACCCGAACGTCGGGAAATCGACGCTGATGAACGCGCTGGTGGGCGAGAAGCTCTCCATCGTGACGGCGAAGGCGCAGACGACGCGCCATCGCATCATGGGCATCGTGAACGGGGATGACTGGCAGATCGTTTACTCCGATACGCCGGGCATCCTCAAGCCCAACTACCGGCTCCAGCAGAACATGATGAACTTTGTCGACGGCGCCATCGGCGACGCCGACATCATCCTCTATGTCACGGACACGGTCGAGACGCCCGACAAGAACAGTGAGTACGTGGAGAAGCTCTCCCACGTGGAGTGCCCCGTCATCGTGGTCGTCAACAAGATCGACGTCAGCGACCAGGCCCATGTCGTGGAGCTGCTCGGCTACTGGAAGGAGAAGCTCCCCGCGGCGACGGTCATCCCCGCCTCCGCGCAGGAGCGCTTCAACCTCGAGAGCATCCTCGACGCCGTCCTGGAGCGCCTGCCCGAGTGCCCGCCGTGGTTCGACAAGGACGCCTTCACGGACAAGAACCTCCGCTTCTTCGCATCGGAGATCATCCGGGAGAAGATCCTCCTCAACTACAAGGAGGAGGTTCCCTACTGCTGCGAAGTGGGCATCGAGTCCTTCAAGGAAGGTGCGGAGCGCTACGACATCGGCGCCGTCATCTATGTGATGCGCGAGTCGCAGAAAGGCATCATCATCGGCCGCCAGGGAGCCGCCCTGAAGAAGGTCGGCACCCAGGCCCGCATCGAGATGGAAGACTTCTTCCAGAAGAAGGTCTTCCTGCAGATATACGTCAAGGTGGATCCCGACTGGCGGGAGAGCCGGCGCGAATTGCGCAAATTCGGATACGAAGAGTAGAATATGGAAGAAGAGAACATCATCACCCCCGAAGAAACCGTAGAAGAAGAACAGATCATCGAAGAGGAAGGCCCTTCCTCGGGGCGCTTTGACAGGCTGCTCGGCAGCGACGCACGCAAGTTCAAGCTCTCCGGGATGTTCAAGGACTGGTACCTGGATTACGCATCGTACGTGATCCTGCACCGCGCCGTCCCCCACATCGTGGATGGCCTCAAGCCGGTGCAGCGCCGCGTGCTGCACGCCATGTACAAGATGGACGACGGCGCCTACACCAAGGTCGCCAACATCGTCGGCCAGGCCATGCAGTATCACCCGCACGGCGACCAGTCCATCCTCGGCGCCCTCGTCCAGCTGGGCCAGAAAGGCCTGACCGTGGACTGCCAGGGTAACTGGGGAAGCATCCTCACGGGCGATTCCAACGCCGCGCCCCGATACATCGAGGCCCGGCTCAGCAAGTTTGCCAAGGAGGTGGTGTTCGACCCGAAGGTGACCCACTGGATGAACTCCTACGACGGGCGCAACCAGGAGCCGACCGAGCTGCCGGTGCGTTTCCCGCTCCTGCTCGCGCAGGGCACGGAGGGCATCGGCGTGGGCCTCGCCTCCAAGATCCTCCCGCACAACTTCAACGAGCTGCTCGATGCCTCCGTGGCCATCCTCGAAGGCAAGCCGTACGAGATCTATCCCGATTTCCCGACGGGCGGCTTCGCCGACTGCAGCAAATACCTGCAGGGCCGGCGCGGCGGCTCCGTCAAGGTGCGCGCCCGCATCGAGAAGATCGACAAGAACACGGTCGCCATCACGGAGATCCCCTACGGCAAATACACCCGCGACCTGATCGATTCCATCCTCAAGGCCAAGGACAAGGGCAAGATCAAGATCAAGAAGATCGAAGACATGACCACGGACAAGGTGGACATCCTGATCCACCTGCCCAACGACGTGTCGCCGGACAAGACCATCGACGCGCTTTACGCGTTCACGGACTGCGAGATCAACATCGCCCCCAACGCCTGCGTGATCAAGGACAACAAGCCGGTGTTCATCACGGTCAACGAGATCCTCGAATACGGCACCTTCCACACCCGCGACCTGCTGCTCCAGGAGCTGCAGATCAAGCTGGACGAGTTGGAGGCCGACTGGCACTACAGCTCCCTGGAGCGCATCTTCTTCGAGAACCGCATCTACAAGGTCCTCGAGCAGGACCAGCAGGACTGGGACACGCAGATCCAGGACATCTTCTCCCAGATGAAGAACTATCAGGACCTCTTCCGGCGCGAGATCGTGCTGGACGACATCCTCAAGCTCGTGGAGAAGCCCGTGCGCAAGATCTCCAAGTTCGACACGAAGGCCATCGACGAGAAGATCCTCGCCCTCGAGGAGCAGATGGCGGTCGTGCGCGACAACATCGAGCACATCGACCGCTACACCATCGACTGGTTCAAGGCCCTGAAGAAGAAGTACGGCAAGGACTTCCCGCGCCGCACCGAGCTGACCGGCTTCGAGACCATCACCGCCACCAAGGTCATCAACAACAACGCCAAGCTGCAGGCCAACCTGGCCGAAGGCTTCGTGGGCATCGGCCTCAAGCGCGACGACGGCGGCGAGTTCATCTGCGACTGCTCCGACCTTTCGGAGATCGTGGTCATCGGCAAGGACGGCAAATACCGCATCACCAAGGTCGAGGACAAGGCCTTCTTCGGCAAGGACCTGCTCTATGTGGGCCTGTTCAACCGCGGCGACTCCCGGACGATCTACAACGTGATCTACCGCGAGGGCAAGACCTCCATCTACTACGCCAAGCGTTTCGCCATCACGTCCGTGACGCGCGACAAGGAATACGACATCACCACCGGCGCCGCCGGCTCGCAGATCGTCTGGTTCTCCGCCAACCACAACGGCGAGGCCGAGACCGTCCGCGTGCAGCTGCGCCCGAAGCCGAAACTCAAGAAGACGAGCTTCGAGTACGATTTCTCCACGCTCGCGGTCAAGAGCAAGACGGCCCGTGGCAACCTGGTGAGCAAGAACGTCATCAGCCGCATCACGCTCAAGAGCAAGGGCGTCAGCACCATCGCCGGCAAGGACATCTGGTACGACACCGACATCCAGAAGCTCAACGACGACGGCCACGGCATCTACCTGGGCCAGTTCAAGGACGACGACAAGGTGCTCGCCGTATTCAAGAACGGCACCTTCTACACCACTTCCTACGATCTGGTCAACCGCTACCAGGGAGACGTGCTGCTGATCGAGAAATTCGATCCCGACAAGACTTTCACCGCCCTTTACTGGGACGGCGCCGTGAAGAGCTTCTACGTCAAGCGCTTCTCCTTCGTGCCCAGCGACAACACGCCGGTCAGCTTCATCTCCGACGCGCCCAAGTCCTGGCTCGTGGAGCTCAGCGGCGACCGCCACCCGCGCTACGAGGTTGTCTGGAAGCTCTCGGACAAGGAGCCCGAGGCCATCGTGGCCGAGGACTGGATCGGCAAGAAGGGCATCGCCGCCAAGGGCAAGAAGTGCGCCGAGCGCGGCGAGGTCAAGACAGTCCGCTTCATCGAACCGCTTCCTGACGAGCAGGAAGAGGTCCGGATCGCTGACGCATCGGAAGAAGAATCCCCTGTCATTCTGAGCGACAGCGAAGAATCTCCCGAGGCCCTCGACGAAGTCCCGGACCTCCCGGGCGACCTCTTCGACGAGCCGACGCTGTTCTAGCGGCAGGAAGCCGCACAAAAAAGAATTCTCCCGGACGCCGCCAGTCGCGACCGGGAGAATTTTTTATGGAGGAAGCGGATCTTTGGATATCAAAGGCCGGTACTACTGGCGTACATTGAAGAAAACAAAAAAGTACCGGCAGCGGGTATCATCCCGCTTCACTCCCCACACACCCTGCCTTCATAGTTTTGAGCATGATTTTGACGCTTGAATGGGCTCACAGATGCATCGCGAGAAAGCGATACGCGCATGGATACAGGCAGGCCGTATGTTCGTTCTTCATACTGCTTTTGCCGAAGACTCCGGGAAACGTTCCGCAGGGAGGTTTTATAGTTTATTGTCTTTCAGGTCAGAATCGCATGGCGGAATCCGGGATCGTCATCTATCCCTTCCCTGAAGAGCCTTCGACATAGCAGCTGTGATAAAGTTCAGGACAAATCTTTGCTACCACTTGATGGCTTCCACGCCATACAATGTAACGTCTCCGTCAGCATCGATTTCCATGTACTCGGGAGAGAACTCAGCGGGGAGCATATAAATGCTGAAAATGTTCGAAGGGAGCTCCTCGCTCTGTCCGTTGTTCAGGTTGACGACGCGGAAAGATACCGGATCGTTGCTGGTAGCACGGATTGACACCATGTCGGATCCGATACGGACCTCGACTTTTTCCGACACGGCCACACGCGGACGCAGTTCGCCTCTCGACGTATGAGTCAATCTTTCTACTACTGTTGTAAAACTACCACCATCACCCGCCGAGGCGGGAGCCGCGAATGCCAACGCGGCAAGAATTAATAATAATAATGTTTTCTTCATGCTTGTATAATGTTTCTTCCCATTACAAAATTAGCATGAATAGATGAAAACATTGCAATCCGCGGTATTACAAATGAAAATCCAACTTGTTGATTTTCAGCAATATGCAAAATCCGCCGCGTGACAAAGACAAAACAGCGCTCAATTCAGGAGCCCCGCGAACTCGGAATAGTCCTCTCCCAGGGACAGGAAGAGTTTCTTGTAGCGGCTCTTGCGCGTCCGGACGGATTCCTCCGTCATGTCCATGATGAAACTGATACTCTTGGGCGTGAAACCGGCGAAGAAAAGGGTGAGCAGCTTGAAATCCATATCCTTCATCTTGTGCTCGGACCCTGCGGAGAAAATCTCCCGCAGACGGGTCATCAGATTGCGGTTGCTGATATCCAGGGTCTTCTCGAGGGAAGGGATGAACTGCTCGTCGTTGCGCAGCGTGCGGAGCGTCGAGCGGAACTCGGAGATGACGTCTTCCTTCATCGCCTTGCCCCGTGTCCGTTCGCGGACATACAGCGCTTCGTCGGTCCAGGAGAAATAGGAATCGGTCAGTTTCTGCATGAGCCGGATCTTGTCCTGGACCAGCGAAGACAGGACGGCGCCGGCACCTTTCTGCTTCTCCTGGAGCAGCTGCAGGTCCTGGCTGAGGCCCTCCACTTTCTCCATCTCCTCGACGACCTGCATCTTCCGCTTCCGCAGCAGGATGAAAGCGATCAGGATTACCGTCAGCAGCGAGACGGCCACGAGGGCGCAAATCAGCACGATCATCCATTTCTGCTGCCGCTCCGAGGCATAGCGTTCCTCGAAATATGCCCGCTGGCTGTGGGTGATCGAGCGGGTCAGCTGCGAAGCGACGGCCCGGTTCTGCAGCTCGGAAGTCTCCAGGATCGCCCGGTAGGCCATGTTTACATCTCCCCGATGCAGACCGATCCGGTGGACAGACCCGAAATAGATGGTGCTGTCCACGGACGAGCGCAGCTGCGGCTCGAAGGCGTTCATGCAGCTGTCCGCCTCGGCATGCCGCCCCATCATCTCCATGATGACGGCCAGGCGGATCTGTCCGGACAGCCCGAGCGGATAGCCGCAGGCCTCGGCCTGCCTGTAGAGCTGTTCGGCCTCCGCATAATGCTCCTCCAGATAGGAGAAGTCCGCCTTGAGGGCATACAGGTAATACCGCAGGTAAGAATCCGTGACCTCGGACGCAGTCACCAGCGAATCGACGATGCGCCTGGCCGGTTCCATCCGCCCCATCCCCTGCAGGGTCCGGGCCATGTCCAGCCGGGCATAGTCGGCGGAGAGCCGCTCGCCGGCCGCGTCGAACGCCTGGACGGCCTTGCGGGCATACTCGTAGGCAGACGGCGTATCGAAGTTCTCGGAATACAGCACGCTCAGGTGGTCATAGGCGAAGCCGAGGAAGCGCCTGTCGGCCAGCTGCTCGGCCAGGGCGGAGGTCTCGTTGAAGAGGTAGGAAGCCTCGACGGCCTTGCCGGCATTCTGCTTCACCACCCCCAGATAATAAGCCGCCTTCATCCGCTTCTCCATGGTCCCGTACCGGTGGTAGTAATCATAGGCGGGACCGATCAGCGAATCGCTCTGGACTTCGATATAGTTCTTGTACTGCGCCGCCGTAAGGAGCACGGCATAACGCGCCCGCAGGCCACGCGGGTAGAGGTCGTCCGCAGATAACTGCTGCAAGATGAAAAGGGCGCTGTCCGGCCGGGAATCCAGCAGCAGCTCAGCCTGCCCCACCGACTGCCGGGACACCGGAGAACAGGCGGCCAGGCACAGGAAGAAGAACGGGAGCAACAGCAGTCTTTTCATCATCATCTTATGGTGTTCATTTCAGGAAAACGGCCTCCATCGCGGCGGCGTCCGGCTCTTCGCCGGTCATCAGCGCGTAGCCCGTGACGGCCTGCATCAGCAGCCAGGCGGAGCCGGGAATGTAGCCCGGACGGCCGGCAAGGCAGGGGTCCTTGTAGTTGGCTTCCAGCAGATGGGCGCAGTCGATGCGGTCGATGCCCTCGACGGCGCGCGGCAGGGTGTAGACGACCACGTCGGCCCGCACGCCGCCCGCCACCTCGGCGTGGCGGTAGAGCCGTGTATCGAGGCCGAGGTCCTCGGCGGCGGCGAGCGCGGCCTTGCCGGCGCCGCCGTAGCCGACCACGGCCGCCGTGCGGCAGCCGAGCGGCTCCAACAGGGCCTTCACGCCCCGGTAATCGGAATTGTAGGCCTTCGTCCCGTCGGGCGTCCTGACCACGAGGTTGGTCGCCCCGGCGCGCTCGCACTCGGGACTGCGCCAGTCCACCCGCGCGAAGGCGTCGCCCTTGAAGGGCGCCGTGACGTTGATCGCCTTGTAGCCGGCGAGAAAGCGCCGCCAGGCTTCGTCGAAATCGGGCGTCTCGATCAGGTCGTAGACATACCTGCCGCCATAGGCGGCGGTGAACAGCGCAGGGCTGAGCGAATGGGCGATCGGATGCCCGATGAGTCCGAACTTATCCATTCTGGCGCTGTCTGACGGCTTCGAAAAGCAGGATGGCGGCCGACACGGACACGTTGAGCGAGTCCAGGCGGCCGAGCATCGGGATGCGGATATGCGCATCGGCCGCTTCGCGCCAGGCATCGGTCAGTCCGGTGGACTCCGTGCCCATCACGAGGGCGGTGCCGACGGTCATGTCGCAATCATAATAGAGGGAAGAATCCTGCAGCTGCGCCGTCAGGATGCGGATGCCGCGCGCCTTCAGGAAGGCGATGGCCTCGGCCGAGCTGCAAGCCACGCACGGCACCGTGAACACGGCGCCGATCGATGCGCGGATCAGGTTGGGATTCCACAGGTCGGTCAGCGGGTCGCAGAACAGGACCGCGTCCACCCCGGCAGCGTCGGCGCTGCGCAGCACCGCGCCCAGGTTGCCGGGCTTCTCCACACGCTCCAGCACGACCACCAGCGGCCGCTCCGGCAGCGCGAGGTCTTCGAGCCTGCGCTCCTTCGCCCGCACCTCCGCGATCACCCCCTCGGTCCCCTCCCGCATCGCGATCTTCGCATACACCTCTTCGGAAACCTCAAACAGTTTCGCGTTTGCGGAGACCTCCCCGGCAAAACCGTGGCCACCCGTGGCCTCGTAAACGGGGGGGACCCGCTGCGCAGCAGTGGGTGGGATGAGCGAAGCGAAGTTTTGCAGGGGAGCGTCTCCGCAACGCGAAGGACAGTAGAAGATCGAGTCGACGGCGAAACCGGCGTCGATACAATGCTGGAGCTCACGCCGCCCCTCGACCACGAAGAGTCCGGCCTCGCGCCGCGCAGAAGACTTCTGCTGCAGCGCGAGCAACCGTTTGACCTTCGGATTCGAAGGAGAGGTGATCACTTCCGGCATAGGGCGTCGGAACTATTCGGCCTGGTCCTTGTTCTCTTTCTTGAGCACCTTCTCCGGCCGCATCTGCGGGAAGAAGAGCACGTCCTGGATCGTCGTCTGGCCCGTCATGAACATCGTCAGACGGTCAATGCCCATACCCAGGCCGGAAGTCGGCGGCATGCCGTATTCGAGCGCACGGACAAAGTCCATGTCGATATACATCGCCTCGTCGTCGCCCTTGCTCTTGAGACGCGCCTGCTCCTCGAAACGCTCCAGCTGGTCCACCGGATCGTTCAGCTCGGAATAGGCGTTGGCCAGCTCCTTGCCGCAGACGAACAGCTCGAAACGCTCGGTGAGCGTCGGGTCCGTGCGGTGGCGCTTGGTCAGCGGCGACATCTCCACGGGATAATCCGTGATGAAGGTCGGCTGGATGAGCTTGTCCTCACAATACGCGCCGAAGATGGCGTCGATCAGCTTGCCCTTGCCCATCGAAGGCTCGATGTCCACGTGTAGCTGCTTGCAGGTCGCGCGCAGCGCATCCTCGTCCATCCCCTTCACATCCACGCCGGCGTACTCCTTGATGGCGTCGAGGATCGGCAGGCGGCGGTAGGCGCCGCCGAAATCGACCTCGTTGTCGCCGATCTTCACCTTCGTGGTGCCGTTGACGGCGTTGGAGACCCTGGCGAGCATCGTCTCCACGAACTTCATCATCCAGTTGTAGTCCTTGTAGGCCACATAGATCTCCATGCAGGTGAACTCCGGATTGTGGGTCTTGTCCATGCCCTCGTTGCGGAAGTCCTTGGCGAACTCATACACACCCGCATAGCCGCCCACGATGAGGCGCTTGAGGTAGAGCTCGTTGGCGATACGCAGGTAGAGCGGAATGTCCAGCGCGTTGTGGTGCGTCACGAAAGGACGCGCCGTGGCGCCGCCCGGGATGCCCTGCAGGATCGGCGTCTCGACCTCGAGGCAACCGGCCGCGTTGAAATATTCGCGCATCGTGGCGATGATCTTCGCCCGCTTGACGAACGTATCCTTGACCTGCGGATTCACGATCAGGTCCACATAGCGCTGGCGGTAGCGCAGCTCGGGATCCGTGAACGCGTCGAAGACCTGCCCGTCCTGCTCCTTGACGATCGGGAGCACGCGCAGCGACTTGCTCAGCAGGGTGAGTTCCTTGGCGTGGACGCTCAGCTGGCCGGTCTGGGTGATGAAGGCAAAGCCCTTGATACCCACGATGTCGCCGATGTCCATCAGTTTCTTCCAGACGGTATTGTACATCGTCTTGTCCTCGCCGGGGCAGATCTCGTCACGCTTGACATAGATCTGGATACGGCCGGTCTCGTCCTGGAGCTCGCCGAAGGAGGCGGCTCCCATGATCCGGCGGCTCATCAGGCGGCCGGCGATGCACACATCCTGCAGATTGCCCTTCTCCGGGTCGAACTCTGCCAGGATCTGCGCCGCGGTGGCGTTAACGGGATATTCTGCAGCCGGATACGGCTCGATTCCCAGTTCTCTCAGTTTCGCCAGCGACTCGCGGCGGATTTGTTCTTGTTCGCTATATTCTGCCATAATGGTACAAAAGTACGAAATTATTTGTTATCTTTGTATGATATGGCGAAAGAATGCAAATGGATTCTCAAGGAGCCGGCCGACCCTGCCAAAGTCGAGCGGCTCTCCACGGAAGTCGGTATCGACAAAGTACTTGCCGAGCTGCTCGTCAAGCGCGGCGTCGAGACCTTCGAGCAGGCGCGTTCTTTCTTCCGGCCCAGCCTGGACGCCCTCCACGACCCCTTCCTGATGAAGGACATGGCCAAGGCCGTGGAGCGCCTGCACAGCGCGATCGCAGGCGGCGAAAAGATTCTCGTCTACGGCGATTACGACGTCGACGGCACGACGGCCGTCGCGCTCGTCTACTCGTTCATCAAGCGCTTCACCGACCAGGTCGATTTCTACATCCCCGACCGCTACGACGAAGGCTACGGCGTGTCCTACAAGGGCATCGACTGGGCGGCGGACGGCGGCTTCAAGCTGATCATCACGCTTGACTGCGGCATCAAGGCCATCGACAAGGTGGACTACGCGCGCAGCAAGGGCCTCGAAGTCATCATCTGCGACCATCACCTGCCCGAGGAGTCCCTCCCGGACGCGGTCGCGGTGCTGGACCCCAAGCGCGCCGACTGCACCTATCCCTTCGACGACCTGTCCGGCTGCGGCGTGGGCTTCAAGCTGGTGCAGGCCTACTCGATGCAGTACGGCATCGCCTTCGAGACCCTGATCCCGCTGCTCGACCTGCTGGTCGTCAGCATCTCCTCCGACCTCGTGACGATGGTCGGGGAGAACCGCGTCCTCGCGCACTTCGGCCTCAAGCAGCTCAACGAGAACCCCTGCAAGGGTCTCGCGGCGATGGTCACCCTGTCCAACCTGGAGCCGGGCCACATCTCCATCGACGACATCGTCTTCAAGATCGGCCCGCGCATCAACGCGGCGGGGCGCATGGAGTCCGGCCGCCTGGCAGTGGAGCTCCTCACGGCCCCCGACGCCATGACGGCCATGCGCATCGGCGAGAAGATCAACGAAAACAACAACGAACGCAAGAATATCGACCGGGAGATCACCCAGGAAGCCCTGGAGATGGTCCAGTCCGGCACCTGCCTGGCGCAGGGCAACGCCACGATCGTCTATAACCCCAAGTGGAGCAAGGGCGTCGTGGGCATCGTCGCCTCCCGCCTCGTGGAGGCCTACTACAAGCCCACGGTCGTGCTGACCAAGTCCAACGGATTCGTGACCGGCTCCGCCCGCAGCATCGCGGGATTCGACCTCTATGAGGCCATCGAGAGCTGCGCCGACCTGCTGGAGAACTTCGGCGGACACGTATACGCCGCCGGCCTCACCCTCAAGGAGGAGAATCTCGAAGAATTCGCCCGCCGGATGGACGCCTACATCGCGGGCAAGATCACGGCCGAGATGCTCACCCCCGTGGTGGAGATCGACGCCCAGCTCGACTTCGCGCAGATCACGCCCAAGTTCTCCCGCATCCTCAAGCAGTTCCAGCCCTTCGGGCCCGGCAACAACAACCCGATCTTCATGACCGAGAACGTCTATGACGCCGGCTCGGGCCGCAAGGTCGGCGGTGGCGGCGTCCACCTCAAGCTCGACCTCATCCAGGAGTCCCAGCCGTACCACCAGATCCCCGCGATCGCGTTCAACATGGCCGACTGCTACGACTATATCCGCGAGGGCAACCCGATCGACGTCTGCTACGCCATCGTGGAGAACTACTACCGCGGTTCCGCCTCCATCCAGCTCCGCGTCCGCGACATCCGCGAGCGGGAAGACATCCTCTAGCCATGACATCCCTGTTCAAGAAGAAAGAGCATCCCCTGTTCTGCTACACCAAAGTCCAGCGGATCAGCTCCCGCCTGTTCGAAGACGACAACCGGCGCTATATCGTCAGCATCCGCAACCATGTCGAACTGATGGAAGGCCTCAAGGCCTTCTGCGAGCACGTCGGCATCCAGTGCGGCCAGGTGACCGGCATCGGCGCCGTCAGCAAGGCCACTTTCCGGATGTACGACCCGGCCACGAAGCAGTATGTGGACAAGACCTTCGCCGAGCAGATGGAGATCACCAACATCACCGGGAACATCTCCGAGAAGGACAAGGATGTCTATCTCCACGTCCACGCCACCTGCAGCCGCGCCGACTACAGCTGCATCGGCGGGCATCTGCTCAGCGCGCGCATCAACGGCGCCTGCGAGCTGCTGGTCGACAGCTTCGGCGACACCGACGCCGGCCGCAAGTACGACGACGAGACCGGTCTCAACCTCTACGAATTTTAATTATCTGACTAAATCCTGGATCGCGTCGGCGACTTCGGCGGGCGTGAGGCCGTCGGTGTCGACGACGAAGGGGGCCTGTGCGTAGATGGGAGCGCGCTCCGCAAAAAGCTTCTCCGCGTCGGCGAAGAGCGGCCGGGAGGCATCGGCGGCGCCGAGCCGTTGCCGGATGGTCTCCAGCCGGGTACGCAGGAAGACGCAGCGGGTGCGCGCGAAGACAAGCTCCCGCGCGGCGGGGGCGGTCAGTGCGCCGCCGCCGAGGGCGAGGACGGTGTCCATCGCGGAAGCGTCCGAGACGTCGAGCACGGCGCGCAGGGCGCGCAGCTCCGCCGCACGGAAAGCAGCCTCGCCGCCGTCCCGGAAAATCTCAGGGATGCCGCGTCCCTCGCGGGCCACGATCTCTTCGTCCAGGTCCACGAAACGCGCCCCGCGCCGGACCGCGAGTTCGCGGCCGGTGCTGCTCTTGCCGCAGCCCATGAAACCTGTCAGGGAGATTGTCATTTTTGCGTAAGTTGCCGGACAAATATACACGCAATTCGCCAAAAAATCCCTATCTTGTCACACTAAATTTTTACGATTATGTCACTGAACAAAGTAATGCTGATCGGTAACGTTGGAAGAGACCCCGAAGTACGTTACCTCGAAGGAAACAACCCCGGCGCACAGGGCCGGAAAGTCGCAACGTTCACCCTCGCCACTTCCGAGCGTTTCCGCGACCGCAGCGGCGAGACGCGCGAGAACACGGAATGGCACAACATCGTCGCCTGGGGCCAGCCCGCCGACGTGTGCGAGCGCTTCGTGCGCAAGGGCACCCAGCTCTATATCGAAGGCCGTCTGCGCACCCGCAAATATACCGACCGCAACGGCCAGGAGAAATACACCACCGAGATCAACGTCGACACCCTGCAGCTGCTGGGTCGCCGCGACAGCGACGGCTCCGGCGACGGCGGATACCAGCAGGGCGGCGGCTACCAGCGCCAGGGCGGCTATCAGCAGCCCGCGCCCGCCCAGCCGCAGCAGCCGGCCTACCAGCAGCCTGCGTACCAGCAGCCTGCCCCGGCCGCTCCCGCAGCCCCCGTCGTGGACGAGGGCCCGACCGACGATCTCCCGTTCTAATCCCGAAAATCACATTCTTCCCGGCCTGGCGGCTTTCTCCAGGCCGGGTTTAAAAGCTTAAATGATGGCTGATAAAATCCAAAAGACGCTGCGCGACTCCGCCGGCATGCGTTGGACCGCCCTGCTGCTTCTCGCGCTGGCGATGTTCTGCGCCTATATTTTCATGGACATCCTCTCCCCGATCAAGGACTTGATGCAGGAGACCCGCGGCTGGAACTCCACCGCATTCGGCACGATGCAGGGCTCCGAGGTGTTCCTCAACGTTTTCGTCTTCTTCCTCATCTTCGCGGGTATCATCCTCGACAAGATGGGCGTCCGCTTCACCGCCGTCCTCTCGGCCGGCGTGATGCTCGTCGGCGCCGTCGTCAAGTGGTACGCCGTGACCCCGGGTTTCGCGGGCAGCGGCCTGGAGACCTGGTTCACGGAGAACCTCAACTACATCCCGGGCTTCGACCAGCTCGGCGTGTCGCCGTTCTATCGCGGGATGCCCGCCTCGGCCAAACTGGCCGCCTGCGGCTTCATGATCTTCGGCTGCGGCTGCGAGATGGCCGGCATCACGGTCAGCCGCGGTATCGTCAAGTGGTTCAAGGGCCGCGAGATGGCCCTCGCGATGGGCTCCGAGATGGCCCTCGCCCGCCTCGGCGTCGCCACGTGCATGATCTTCTCGCCTTTCTTCGCCAAGCTCGGCGGACACGTGGAAGTGTCCCGTTCGGTCGCCTTCGGCGTGGTGCTGCTCTGCATCGCCCTCATCATGACCATCGTCTACTTCTTCATGGACAAGAAGCTCGACAGCCAGACCGGCGAGGCCGAAGAGAAGGACGACCCGTTCAAGGTCAGCGACATCGGCAAGATCCTTTCCGACGGCGGATTCTGGATCGTGGCCCTGCTCTGCGTACTGTACTACAGCGCCATCTTCCCGTTCCAGAAGTATGCGGTCAACATGCTCCAGTGCAACCTGACCCTCACGCCTCCTGACGCCAGTTCCTTCTGGGCAGGCGGCAACGTCACCATCATCCAGTACGTCATCATGCTGCTGGTCGCGGCCGCCGGCTTCGCCAGCAACTTCCAGAAGAAGAAGGCCAGCCAGTACATCCTGCTCGGCATCTCCTTCCTCGCGCTCATCACCTACTGCTACATGGGCTACATGCGCCAGTCCGCCGAGTCCATCTTCGCGGTGTTCCCGCTCCTCGCGGTGCTCATCACACCGATCCTCGGCAACTACCTCGACCACCACGGCAAGGGCGCCTCGATGCTCGTCCTCGGCTCCATCCTGCTGATCGCCTGCCACCTGACCTTCGCGTTCGTGCTGCCGGCCTTCAAGGGCAGCGCCGTCGGCGGCGTCATCGTGGCCTACGCCACCATCCTGGTGCTCGGCGCCAGCTTCTCGCTGGTCCCGGCCGCCCTCTGGCCGTCCGTGCCGAAGCTCGTGGACGCCAAGGTGATCGGCTCGGCCTACGCCCTGATCTTCTGGATCCAGAACATCGGCCTGTGGCTCTTCCCGCTGCTGATCGGCAAGGTGCTGGACAAGACCAACCCCGGCGTGACCGACCCGACGCAGTACAACTACACCGCCCCGCTCGTGATGCTCGCCTGCCTCGGCGTGGCGGCCCTCCTGCTCGGCCTCGTGCTGAAGGTGGTGGACAAGAAGAAACACCTCGGCCTGGAGGAACCCAACATCAAGTAATTTCCGCTCATGGAACGGACGGCCCCGCGCAAATCCGCCTGCTGGATCGCCCTGGCATGTCTCGTCGTACCGATGTTCGCATCGTACTTCTTCGACGACATGTTCTCGACGATCTCCTACCTGTTCGAAGATCCTGCCCGCACGCAGCTGGGCTGGGATGCGGCCGGCTACGGCCTGTATGCCAGCGGCTACTCCGTGCTGTGCGTCTTCGGCGGGCTGGTGCTGTGCGGCATGCTGCTCGACAGATGGGGCGTCCGGATCACGGGCTCCATCTTCGTGGGCATGATGGCCGCGGGCGCGGCAACGGTGCTGTACGCCATCACGGCGGGCTTCGCGCCGGAGCGCTCGCTGCGCCTCGCCTATGTCGGCTGCATGTTCTTCGGCCTGGGCAGCGAGATCGCCGGCACGGCGGTCACGCGCTCGATCGCCAGGTGGTTCCGCCACGGGCCCATGGCCCTGGCGATGGGCCTGCAGCTGGCGATTGCCCGGCTGGGCACGGCGCTGGCCCTGGTGGCCGCCCCGCGCCTGGTCGTCGAGAACGCCGGCCATGTCTACAGCCTCTCCGAGACGGCCCGTCCGGCCGTCTTCGGGCTGGGGCTGATGGCCGCCGGCATCCTCCTCTGGGGCCTGTTCGTGGCGATGGACGCCCGACGCGACCGGCAGGTCGGACAGGAGGGCGCCGCTGCCGGCGAAGAGCCGTTCCGCTTCGCCGACGTACTCGGCATTCTCCGGAATCCCAACTTCTGGCTCGTCAGCGTGCTCTGCGTGCTGTTCTACAGCAGCATCATCGCTTTCAAGAAATTTGCGGGCGCCATCCTGATCCCGCGCTTCGCCATTCCGGCGGAGACCGCCGGGTGGATGGTGTCGATGCTTCCCTTCGCGACGGTCGTCTTCGCCCCGCTCTTCGGCCTGCTGGTCGACCGCTTCGGCCGCGGGACGCGCTGGATGCTGCTCGGATCGCTGCTCGCGCTGCTCGCGCACCTGCTGCTGGCCTTCGCCCCGCAGGGCGTGCCGGCCTTCGGCTATCTCGCGATGGTGCTGCTCGGCTTCGGCTATTCGCTGGTGCCCGCCGCCCTGTGGCCGTCCGTGCCCAAGATCGTCCCGGACAAGGTCCTCGGCACCACTTTTGCGCTGGTGTACTGGGTGCAGAATCTCGGCCTGTTGTCCTTCAAGATGATTGCGGGCAAGATCCTGGGCCGCACCGGCGAGGCATTGCAGGGCGCCGTCAGCGTGGAGCTGATGTTCACCGGCCTGTGCGTCGCGGCGGTGCTCACCGCCCTGCTTTTCGTCCGCTCCTCCCGGAGGCATCCGGAGCTGGAACTCGACACCCCCAACAGACAATGACATGTACGAACTCCTCGATAAAATAGAATCGCCGGCCGACATCAAAGGGCTGACCACCGGACAGCTGCGCACCCTGTGCGCGGAACTGCGGCAGTACATCATCGAGACCTGCGCCACCAATCCGGGGCACCTCGCCGCCAGCCTGGGCGCCGTGGAGCTCATCGTGGGCGTGCATTATGTCTACGACACGCCAGCGGACCAGCTCGTCTTCGACGTGGGGCACCAGGCCTATGCGCACAAGGTGCTCACCGGACGCCGCGAGGCGTTCCGCACGATGCGCACGAAGGGCGGCATCAGCGGATTCCCCAACCGGAGCGAGAGCCCGTTCGACGCTTTCGGCGTCGGACATTCCTCGACCTCCATCTCCGCCGCGCTGGGCCTCGCAGAGGCGGCGCGCATGCAGGGCCGGCACGACAAGGTCGTGGCCCTGATCGGCGACGGCGCCATGACCGGCGGCCTCGCCTTCGAGGGGCTCAACAACGCCGGCGCCAGCCGCGCCGACCTGCTCGTCATCCTCAACGACAACAACCAGTCGATCGAGGGCAACACGGGCGCCATCCACCGCTACCTGCTGAACATCACGACCAGCCAGTCCTACAACCGCTTCAAGAACCGCATCTGGAACCTGCTCGGTGACAACGGCTTCCGCCGCTTCCTGCAGCGCTGGGTGCGGGCGCTCAAGTCGTGGTTCGTGGGCAAGCCCGGCGGCGCGCTGTTCGAGTCGCTCGGCTTCCGCTATTTCGGGCCGATAGACGGCAATGACATCGAAGAGGTCGTACGGACGCTCCGCAAGCTGCACGGGCTCCCCGGCCCGCGCATCCTGCACTGTTTCACGGTCAAGGGCAAGGGCTACGCCCCGGCCGAGGCCGACCCCGTGACCTGGCACGCCCCGGGCCGTTTCGACCCGCTCACGGGCGAGCGCATCCACGCCCCGCACACGCGGGACCGCTATCAGGACGTCTTCGGCGGCGTGCTCTGCGAGCTCGCCGACGCCGACCCGCGCGTGGTGGGCGTCACGCCCGCGATGGCGCAGGGCTGCGGGATGAATCTCCTGGCGGCCAGCCATCCGGAGCAGTTCTTTGACGTGGGCATCGAGGAGGAGCATGCGGTGACCTTCTCCGCCGGCCTCGCCGCAGGCGGGATGAAACCGTTCTGCAACCTCTATTCCGCGTTCGCGCAGCGCGCGTACGACCAGATCATCCACGACGTCGCGCTCCAGCGCCTGCCGGTCGTGCTCTGCTTCGACCGCGCCGGACTGGTGGGCGAAGACGGCGCCACGCACCACGGCGTCTTCGACCTCGCCGCCTACCGGAGCATTCCCGACGTCATCATCAGCTCGCCCCGCGACGAGGTGCAGCTCAAACACCTGATGTACACGGCCTGGAAGCATGCGACCGGCCCCTTCATTATAAGGTACCCGCGCGGGATGGGTGAAGGCGCCCCCTGGCGGGAGACCGAAGGCCGGGTCCTGGAGACAGGACGCGCCGAGACCCTCCTGGAGGGCGACGGCACGGTCGCGGTCCTGGCCCTCGGCCCGGTCGCGAACCGCGCCCTGGAGGCCGCGCAGGCGTGGCCCGGACGCGTGGGCGTGTACGACATGCGCTTCCTCAAGCCGCTGGACGAGCAGCTGCTCGCCGACGTGGCCGGACGCTACCGGCACCTGATCACCGTCGAGGACGGATGCCTCGCCGGAGGCCTCTACGGGGCCGTCAGCGAATGGCTGGCCGCGCACCACACCGGCGCGACCCTGGAAGGGATCGGCGTCCCGGACCGGATCATCCCGCAGGCCCGGCAGTCCGAACAATACGCCGAATGCGGAATCGATGCGGCGGGGATTGCAAAAAGTTTGAAAAAAGTTTTTGTAGAATAGGAAATTATTCATATCTTTGCAGTCCCAAAAAACGGGGACTTTGAAATAATACATTGCCGATGTAGCTCAGTTGGCTAGAGCGTGTGATTTGTAATCTCAAGGTCGTGGGTTCGATTCCCTCCATCGGCTCACGATCAGCAATGTAAGAAACTTGGGCAAGTACCAGAGTGGCCAAATGGGGCAGACTGTAAATCTGCTGGTTTTACCTTCGGTGGTTCGAATCCATCCTTGCCCACAATATAAAAGCGGATAAGGTCGGACGACTTTTCCTCCAAGCGGGGTTCGTATAATGGCTATTATGCCAGCCTTCCAAGCTGGAAATGGGAGTTCGATTCTCCTACCCCGCTCAAAATATTGCCGATGTAGCTCAGGGGTAGAGCGCATCCTTGGTAAGGATGAGGTCATGAGTTCAAATCCCATCATCGGCTCAAAAGCCGGTTGAAAAGCCGGTTTAATTTTGTAAACAAACTTTATAACGTAATATTATGGCAAAAGAAGTTTTCAAGCGGGATAAACCGCATGTCAACATTGGCACGATCGGCCACGTTGACCATGGCAAGACCACTCTGACCGCCGCGATCACCAAGGTGCTCGCTTCCAAGGGTCTGAGCGAGGTCAAGTCCTTCGATCAGATTGACAACGCCCCGGAAGAGAAGGAGCGTGGTATCACCATCAACACCGCTCACGTCGAGTACCAGACCGCCAATCGTCACTATGCGCATGTCGATTGCCCGGGTCACGCTGACTATGTGAAGAACATGGTTACCGGTGCTGCCCAGATGGACGGTGCTATCCTCGTCGTCGCCGCCACTGACGGTCCGATGCCCCAGACCAACGAGCACGTCCTCCTCGCCAAGCAGGTGAACGTCCCGAAGATGGTCGTCTTCCTGAACAAGGTTGACCTCGTGGAGGATGAGGAGATGCTCGACCTCGTCGAGATGGAAGTCCGCGACCTCCTCAGCAAGTACGATTTCGACGGTGACAACGCCCCGATCATCCGTGGTTCCGCTCTCGGCGCCCTCAACGGCGAGCCGCAGTGGGAAGAGAAGGTGATGGAGCTCATGGACGCTGTCGACGAGTACATTCCCCTTCCTGTCCGTGAGAACGAGAAGCCGTTCCTGATGCCTATCGAGGACATCTTCTCCATCACCGGTCGTGGTACCGTGGTTACCGGCCGTATCGAGACTGGTACCATCCACGTCAATGATCCTGCCGAGATCGTCGGTTTCAACGACAAGCCGAAGAGCACCGTCGTCACTGGCGTCGAGATGTTCCGCAAGCTCCTCGATCAGGGTGAGGCTGGTGACAACGTGGGTCTCCTCCTCCGTGGTATCGACAAGAAGGAAGTCAAGCGTGGTGAGGTTATCGCCAAGCCGGGTTCCATCACTCCGCACAAGCACTTCCTCGGTCAGATCTACGTTCTGAAGAAGGAAGAGGGTGGCCGTCACACGCCGTTCCACAACAAGTATCGTCCTCAGTTCTTCATCCGTACGCTGGATGTTACCGGTGAGATCACCCTCCCGGCCGGTGTCGAGATGGTCATGCCTGGTGACAACGTGGAGATCGACGTTCAGCTGATCACCCCGGTTGCTCTGAACGAGAACCTCCGTTTCGCTATCCGCGAGGGTGGCCGTACGGTCGGTGCCGGTCAGGTCATCAAGATCCTTGACTAATTCCGATTAGTTCAAAACGGAGCGGGAGCAAGACCCGCTCCGTTATACAGGGGAATAGAATAATGGTAATTCAGCGGTCTCCAAAACCGTCAATGTGGGTTCGATTCCTGCTTCCCCTGCAAAATATCAAAGGTTACGATTTGGTAATTGTTTAACAGACGCTGCCCTCCCGCTTCCATATAGCAGCGTCCATTAAATGTAAAGATGAGAAAGTTTATCAATTACTGCAAAGAGTCTTTCACCGAGCTCTCCAAGAAGACGACTTGGCCGACGTGGTCGAAGCTGCAAAGCTCCGCCCTCCTCGTCATTGTCACGACCGTCATCCTGGCAGCCGTGCTCTGGGTGATAGATTATGCTTTCCAATCTCTGATGACCGGAATCTACACACTGTAATCTTGACTCGTTATGGGCGATATGAAATGGTACGTTCTGCGGGCAGCTGGAGGGAAGGAAAAGAAGGCCAAAGAATATCTCGAAAAAGAGATTGAGAGAAGCGGACTTCAGGATCAAGTTGCTCAAGTACTCGTTCCCGTTAAAAAGGAAATTGTCACGAAAAACGGCAAAAGAAAGGCAGTCGACAAGCTGCTTTTCCCTGGTTATGTACTTATCCAGGCCGAACTGAGTGCCAAGCTTGAGAACATCATCCGCAACCTTGTCCCCGGCATGTCCGGTTTCCTTACTGAGAAGAAAGCCACCACGGGAGCCCAGTTCGAGCGCATCCCGGTGCCTCTCCGTGAAGAAGAGGCGCAGCGGATCCTCGGCGTCCAAGATGAAAATGCGGACAACGCGGCGGAGACGCTGGTCAACTACGAAATCGGAGAATCCGTGCGCATCACGGACGGTCCGTTCAGTGGTTTCAGCGGCGTCGTCGACGAGATTCTGGAAGACCGGAGCAAGGTCAAAGTAATTGTCGTGATCTTCGGAAGGAAGACACAACTCGAGCTCAGCTTTACACAAGTAACTAAAGAATAACATTCAACATGGCAAAAGAAGTTACCGGATTCATCAAGCTCCAAATCAAAGGCGGAGCTGCTAATCCTGCACCTCCGGTAGGACCTGCACTCGGTTCCAAAGGCTTGAACATCATGGATTTCTGCAAGGCTTTCAATGCAGCCACGCAGGCCAGCGCGGGCAAGATCCTGCCCGTCGTGATCACGGTCTATTCCGACAAGTCCTTCACCTTCGAAGTCAAGCAGCCGCCTGTGGCTGTGTCCCTGAAAGAAGCCGCCAAGATCGACAAGGCTTCCGGTGAGCCGAACCGCAAGAAGGTCGCCACCGTCACCTGGGACCAGATCAAGACGATTGCCGAAGGCAAGATGCCGGACCTCAACTGCTTCACCCTCGCATCCGCTATGCGCATGGTGGCAGGCACCGCTAGAAGCATGGGTATCACCGTTACCGGCGAATTCCCCGAGAACCTTTAAAATCAACACGCATTATGGCAAGAATGACTAAGAATCAGAAGGCAGTTGCTGAGAAGTTCGATTCTCACAAACTGTACCAGCTCGCTGAGGCGTGCCAGGTTGTAAAGGATATCACTTACACCAAATTCGACGCTACCGTCGAGCTCTCCGCGAACCTCGGTGTTGACCCGCGCAAGGCCAACCAGATGATCCGCGGCGTGGTCACCCTTCCTCACGGAACGGGCAAGGTGGTCCGCGTCCTCGCCCTCTGTACTCCTGACAAGGAGGCTGAGGCCAAGGAAGCCGGTGCCGACTACGTGGGTCTCGACGAGTACATCGAGAAGATCAAAGGTGGCTGGACGGACGTCGACGTCATCGTCTGTACTCCTTCCGTGATGGCCAAGGTGGGCGCCCTGGGTAAAGTCCTCGGTCCCCGCGGCCTCATGCCGAACCCCAAGACCGGTACGGTCACCATGGAGATCGGCGCCGCCGTCAAGGCCTCCAAGGGCGGTAAGATCGACTTCAAAGTCGACAAGACCGGTATCATCCACACGGGCATCGGCAAGGCTTCCTTCACCGCGGAGCAGCTCTGCGACAACGCTACCGAGGTGCTGAACGCCATCGCCAAACTGAAGCCGCAGGCTCTCAAGGGTACCTACATGAAGGGTGCCTCCCTGTGCTCCACCATGAGCCCTGGTATCAAAATCGATCTCAAAGCATTCCTCAACGGTGCTGAGTAAAAATTCAATATTATGAAAAAAGAAGTCAAAGGTCAAATTATTGAAACCATCTCAGCACAGCTTCAGCAGTATCCCAACTTTTACATTACCGATATTGCTGGCCTGAATGCTGGACAGACAAGCAAACTCCGCCGCGAGTGCTTCAACGAAGGCATCGTCCTGAACGTTGTCAAGAACACCCTGTTCGCCCACGTCCTGAAGGGCATGGAGAACGAGGAGATGAAGTCCCTGTCGGAGACCCTGGTCGGCAACACCGCCATCATGTACACCACCGTCCCTTCCGCTCCTGGCAAGCTCATCAAGAAGCTCCAGCGCGAAGGCTTCTCCAAGCCTATCGTCAAGGGCGCCTACGTACAGGATTGCGTCTTCATCGGTGAAGACAAGCTCGACCAGCTCGCTGCCATCAAGACCAAGGAAGAGCTCATCGGCGATATCATCGCCCTCCTCCAGAGCCCGATCCAGCGCGTCGTCAGCGGTCTCCAGAATGCATCCGAGGGCAAGGCGGACGACGAAAAGATCGCGTCCGCGAAGCCCGCGGCCGCAGAGGCTCCGGCCGCCGAGGCCCAGGCCGCTCCCGCAGAAGAGGCTGCCCCCGCAGCTGAGGCTCCTGCAGCAGAATAAGCAAAATATTAACAATTAAAAAATTATAAAATTATGGCAGATGTTAAAGCCCTTGCAGAAGAGTTGGTAAACCTTTCTGTAAAAGACGTTCAGGAACTTGCAAAGATCCTCAAGGAAGAGTATGGTATCGAGCCTGCAGCCGCCGCTGTGGTCGTCTCCGCTGAGGCCGGTGCCGGCGCAGCCGCTGAGGCCGAGCAGACTGAGTTCGACGTCGTCCTCAAGAACGCTGGCCAGGCCAAGCTCAATGTGATCAAGGTCGTGAAGACTGAGCTCGGTCTCGGTCTGAAGGAAGCGAAGGATCTCGTTGACGGTGCCCCCGCCACGGTGAAAGAGAAGATTTCCAAGGCAGAAGCCGAGGCCCTCAAGGCTGCTCTTGAGGAAGCCGGCGCCGAGGTTGAGATTAAATAAGACCAACCTCTCCCTGCTTTCGGGGACAAACAGGTTTAGAGCCTTTCATTGGCTCTAAACCTGTTTTCCGTATTTAAGTTTTTCTCCATTTCCAACGTTTCCAACGGCAGAATATGTCAAAAAAGGCAACAAACAAGCGCATTAACTTCGCAACATCCAAGATCTTGGAGTATCCGGACCTGCTGGAAGTGCAACTCAAGTCCTTCAAGGACTTCTTCCAGCTGGAAACGACGCCTGAAAACCGCAAGGACGAAGGCCTCTACCAGGTATTCCAGGAGATCTTCCCGATTGAGGATACGAGGAACAACTACAAACTGGAGTTCATCGATTATTTCATCGATCCCCCTCAGTATTCCATCGAGGAGTGCCTTCAGCGCGGCCTGACGTACAACGTCCCGCTCAAGGCCAAGCTCCGCCTTTCCTGTACTGACCCGGAGCACGAGGACTTTGATACCCGCGTCCAGGACGTCTATCTCGGGAACATCCCGTACATGACGCCCGCCGGCACGTTCGTGATCAACGGCTCGGAGCGTATCATCGTGTCCCAGCTCCACAGATCCCCCGGCGTGTTCTTCGACCAGAGCATGCACGCCAACGGAACGAAGCTCTATTCCGCCCGCATCATTCCGTTCAAGGGATCCTGGATCGAGTTCGCTACTGACATCAACAACGTCATGTATGCGTACATCGACCGTAAGAAGAAACTGCCTGTGACCACCCTCCTCAGGGCTATCGGTTACAACGCCGACAAGGACATCATCGACATCTTCGACCTGGCCGACGAGATTGAGGTCAACGCCGCGAATCTCGAGGCGGCCAAGGGTCGCAAGCTCGCCAACAACGTGCTGAAGACCAAGTTCGAGGACTTCATCGACGAGGACACCGGAGAGGTGACCCCGGTCGAGCGTATCGAGATCATCGTCAACCGTGGCGAGATCCTCGACGACGACAATATCGCCGCCATCCTCGAGGCCGACGAGAAGAGCATCCTTGTCCAGAAGGATGAGGCCAACTCCAACGAGTACGCCATCATCTTCAACACCCTGCAGAAAGACCCGACCAATACCGAGATCGAGGCCGTCAACTACATCTACAAGCAGCTCCGCAATTCGGAACCGCCGGATGAGAGCACGGCCCGCGACGTCATCGACAAGCTCTTCTTCTCCGAGAAGAGATACGACCTGGGCAACGTCGGCCGCTTCCGTCTCAACAAGAAGCTCGGCCTGTCGATCGCCCCGGACACCCGGGTCCTCACCAATACCGACATCATCGAGATCATCAAGTACCTGATCCAGCTGATCAACTCCAAGGCTTCGGTCGACGATATCGACCACCTGTCCAACCGCCGTGTCCGCACGGTCGGCGAGCAGCTTGCCAACCAGTTCAGCGTGGGTCTGAGCCGTATGGCGCGTACGATCCGCGAGCGCATGAACGTCCGCGACAGCGAGCAGTTCAACCCGATCGACCTGATCAACGCCAAGACGCTCTCCTCGGTGATCAACTCCTTCTTCGGCACCAGCCAGCTGTCCCAGTTCATGGACCAGACCAACCCGCTGGCGGAGATCACGCACAAGCGCCGTCTCTCCGCTCTCGGTCCCGGCGGTCTGAGCCGCGACCGCGCCGGTTTCGAAGTCCGAGACGTGCACTACACGCACTACGGCCGTCTCTGCCCGATCGAGTCTCCTGAAGGACCGAACATCGGTCTGATCTCCTCCCTCTGCGTCTATGCCCGCATCGACGCCCTGGGCTTCATCGAGACTCCCTATCGCGACGTCAAGGACGGCAAGGTGGATCTCTCCGCCGCCGGCTGCCACTACATGAGCGCCGAGGAGGAAGAGAACAAACTTGTTTCCCTGGCCAACGTCCACATGGACGACGAGGGCAACATCCTCGAGGACCGCATCCAGTGCCGTCTCGAGGCTGACTTCCCTGTCGTCACGAAGGAAGAGGTCAACTATATGGATGTGGCTCCGAACCAGATGGCTTCGGTCGCCGCCTCCCTCATCCCGTTCCTGGAGCACGACGACGCCCACCGCGCCCTCATGGGTGCGAACATGATGCGTCAGGCCGTGCCTCTGCTCAAGCCGGAGTCCCCGATCGTGGGTACCGGTCTGGAAGAGCGTGTCTGTATCGACTCCCGCACCCAGTTCATCGCTGAGCGCCGCGGCGAGGTCACCTACGTGGACGCCAACGAGATCCGTATCCGTTATGAGCAGACCGAAGACGAGCGCTTCGTCAGCTTCTCCCCCGAGGAGACTGTCTACAAGCTCCCGATCTACCGCAGGACCAACCAGAGCACGACCATCACGCTCTCCCCGATCGTGGCGAAGGGCGACAAGGTGGAGAAGGGCCAGGTGCTGACCCAGGGCTACGCCTCCCAGAAGGGCGAGCTCGCCCTCGGCCGCAACCTCATGGTCGCATTCATGCCCTGGAAGGGTTACAACTATGAGGATGCCATCGTCCTCTCCGAGGAGATGGTGAAGTGGGATGTCCTCACTTCCGTCCACGTGGACGAGTACCTCACCGAGGTCCGCGACACCAAGCGCGGCATGGAAGAGCTCACCTCCGACATTCCGAATGTCAGCGAGGACGCCACCCGCAACCTCGGCGAAGACGGTATCGTCCGCGTCGGTGCGCACATCGAACCGGGCGACATCATGATCGGCAAGATCACCCCGAAGGGCGAGAGCGATCCTTCTCCGGAAGAGAAGCTCCTCAAGGCCATCTTCGGCGACAAGGCCGGTGATGTCAAGGACGCTTCCCTCAAGGCCAACCCGTCCCTGAGCGGTACGGTCATCGGCACCGCGCTCTATGCCAAGCTCTCCAAGGAGACCGGCAAGAAGAGCCAGGCCAAAAACGACCAGAAGACCCGTCTGGAGATGCGTCAGGCCGAGTTCGACCGCAAGGCCGAGAAGCTCTACGCCGACTTCATCCAGAAGCTCGTGATCCTGACGAAGAACCGCAAGAGCGCCGGTATTTCCGACCTCTACGGCGTCGAGGTCATCGCCAAGGACAAGAAGATCACCACCGAGATGCTCAAGAGCATCGACTATACCAACATCACGTCCGCCAAGTGGACGACCGACAAGGACGCCAACCTCCTGATCCGCGACCTGATCAACAACTACTGCATCGCCCTCAAGACCGAGCAGGCGATCTGCAAGCGTGAGATGGACAAGATCAAGGTGGGTGACGAACTCCCCAACGGCGTGATGCAGCTTGCCAAGGTGTACATTGCCAAGAAGCGCAAGATCACCGTCGGTGACAAGATGGCCGGCCGCCACGGCAACAAGGGTATCGTTGCCAAGATCGTCCGCCAGGAGGACATGCCGTTCCTCGAGGACGGTACTCCTGTGGATATCGTGCTGAACCCGCTGGGCGTGCCTTCCCGAATGAACCTCGGTCAGATCTACGAGACGGTGCTCGGCTGGGCCGGCGCCCGTCTTGGCCTGAAGTTCAGCACCCCGATCTTCGACGGTGCGAGCATCGACGAGATCTGTGCCTACACCGACAAGGCAGGCGTTCCCCGTTTCGGTAAGACGCAGCTCCGCGACGGCGGCACCGGCGACTACTTCGACCAGCCCGCGACCGTGGGTGTCATCTATATGATCAAGCTCGGCCACATGGTCGACGACAAGATGCACGCCCGTTCCATCGGTCCCTACTCCCTCATCACCCAGCAGCCGCTCGGCGGTAAGGCCCAGTTCGGTGGCCAGCGTTTCGGTGAAATGGAAGTCTGGGCCCTCGAGGCCTTCGGCGCAGCCAATGCCCTGCAGGAGATCCTGACCGTCAAGTCCGACGACGTCGTCGGACGGTCCAAGACTTACGAGGCGATCGTCAAGGGCGACCCGATGCCGCCCGCAGGCATCCCTGAGTCCCTCAACGTGCTTCTCCACGAACTCCGTGGACTCGGTCTCAAGGTTACTTTGGATTAAATTGGTTTGAACGAAACGTAATATGCCTACTTTCAATAACAAAGACAATAAGGTAAAGAGCAACTTCCAGACGATCAGCATCTCGCTTGCGTCGCCGGAGGACATCACCGAGCGTTCGTGCGGTGAGGTCCTCAAGCCGGAAACCGTCAACTACCGCACCTACAAACCGGAGCGTGACGGCCTCTTCTGCGAGAAGATTTTCGGTCCGACCAAGGATTATGAGTGCTATTGCGGCAAGTACAAGAGGATCCGCTACCGCGGCATCGTCTGCGACCGCTGCAACGTCGAAGTCACCGAGAAGAAAGTGCGCCGCGAGCGGATGGGCCACATCGCCCTCACCGTTCCGGTGGCCCACATCTGGTACTTCAAGAGTGCACCCAACAAGATCTCCGCGCTCCTCGGCCTGCCGGCCAAGAAGCTCGAGTCCGTGATCTACTACGAGAAATACATCGTGGTGCGTCCGGGTGCCAGCGACCTCAACAAGATGGAACTTCTCTCGGAGGATGAGTACCTCGACGCCCTCGCCCGTATTCCGGGCAACGAGAACCTGCCGGACAGCGATCCGGACAAGTTCGTCGCCAAGATGGGTGCCGAAGGTATCTACGACCTGCTTCGCGAGATCGATATCGAAGAGCTGGGCAAGGAGCTCCGCCAGCGCATGCTGACCGAAGGGTCCCAGCAGCGCAAGGCCGAGATCCTCAAGCGCCTCCAGGTGGTCAAGTGGTTCCAGGAGTCCAAGGGCGTCAACCGCCCGGAGTGGATGGTCATGAAGGTCATCCCCGTGATTCCGCCGGACCTGCGCCCGCTCGTCCCCCTCGACGGCGGCCGTTTCGCCACCTCCGACCTCAACGACCTCTACCGTCGTGTGATCATCCGCAACAACCGCCTCAAGAAACTCATCGAGATCAAGGCTCCCGAGGTGATCCTGCGCAACGAGAAGCGTATGCTTCAGGAGGCTGTCGACTCCCTGTTCGACAACTCCAAGAAGTCCTCTGCCGTCAAGAGCGAGTCCAACCGGGCCCTCAAGTCCCTGTCCGACTCCCTCAAGGGCAAGCAGGGCCGCTTCCGCCAGAACCTCCTCGGTAAGCGTGTCGACTACTCCGCCCGTTCGGTCATCGTCGTCGGTCCGGAGCTCAACATGCACGAGTGCGGTCTGCCGAAGTTCATGGCTGCCGAGCTCTACAAGCCGTTCATCATCCGCAAGCTCATCGAGCGCGGCATCGTCAAGACGGTCAAGTCCGCCAAGAAGATCGTGGACCGCAAGGACCCGGTCATCTGGGACATCCTCGAGAACGTGATGAAGGGCCATCCTGTGCTCCTCAACCGTGCACCTACCCTGCACCGTCTCGGTATCCAGGCCTTCCAGCCGCGAATGATCGAGGGCAAGGCCATCCAGCTGCACCCGCTCGCCTGTACGGCTTTCAACGCCGACTTCGACGGTGACCAGATGGCTGTCCACCTTCCGCTCGGCAACGCCGCCATCATGGAGGCCCAGCTGCTGATGCTCGGTTCGCAGAACATCCTCAACCCCGCCAACGGCGCGCCTATCACGGTGCCGTCCCAGGATATGGTTCTCGGTCTGTACTACATCACCAAGATCCGTCCGGGCGCCAAGGGCGAGGGCAAGAGCTTCTACTCCCCCGAGGAAGTCATCGTGGCCTACAACGAGAAGGCCCTCGACATGCACGCCAAGATCAGCGTCCGCCTGCCCAAGGACAAGCAGGACGCTTCCAAGGGCACGCAGATGGTCGAGACCACCGCTGGCCGCATCATCGTGAACCAGTACGTTCCGGACGAGGTCCCCTATGTCAACGAGGTCCTCGGCAAGAAGGCCCTGCGCAAGATCATCACCGATGTCATCAAGCACACCGGCGTGACCCGCACCGCCCACTTCCTGGACGATATCAAGAACCTCGGTTATGACCAGGCGTTCCGCGCCGGTATCTCCTTCAACCTGGGCGACGTGCTCGTCCCGGCTGAGAAGACCACCCTCGTGGACGAGGCCTACAAGCAGGTTGCCGCCATCCGCGACGACTACGACATGGGCTTCATCACCAACAACGAGCGCTACAACAAGGTCATCGACCTCTGGTCCTCCGTGGACAACCGCCTGACCGGCATCGTCACGAAGCAGATCTCCGCTGACCAGCAGGGATTCAACCCCGTGTTCATGATGCTGGACTCCGGTGCCCGTGGTTCCACCACCCAGATCAAGCAGCTCTGCGGCATGCGAGGCCTGATGGCCAAGCCGCAGAAGGCCGGCGCCTCCGGCGCGGACATCATCGAGAACCCGATCGTGTCCAACCTGAAGGAGGGTATGACCGTGCTCGAATACTTCATCTCCACCCACGGTGCCCGTAAGGGTCTGGCCGATACCGCCCTCAAGACGGCTGACGCCGGTTACCTGACCCGCCGTCTGGTGGACGTGTCCCACGACGTGATCATCACCGAAGAGGATTGCGGCACGCTCCGCGGCCTGATCGCCACCGCGATCAAGAACAAGGACGAAGTCGTCGAGTCCCTCGGCGAGCGCATCCTGGGCCGTACTTCCGTCCACGACATCTTCAACCCGCTGACCGGCGAGCTCATCATCAAGGCCGGCGAGGAGATCCGCGAGAAGGAAGCCGACCTGATCGACTCCCTGCCGATCGAGCAGGTGGAGATCCGTTCGGTGCTCACCTGCGAGAGCCGCAAGGGCGTCTGCGCCAAGTGCTACGGCCGCAACCTCGCGACCTCCCGCATGGTCGAGAAGGGCGAAGTGGTCGGCGTCATCGCCGCCCAGTCCATCGGTGAGCCTGGTACGCAGCTGACCCTCCGTACCTTCCACGTCGGTGGTACCGCTTCCTCCTCCGCTGCCGATTCCTCCATCGAGTCCAAGTACGAGGGCGTCCTCAAGTTCGACGAACTCCGTACGATCGACCGCGTCAAGGAAGACGGCTCCATCGAGAGCGTCGTCGTGAGCCGCATGACCGAGCTCCGCATCATGGACGAGAACACCGGCATCACCTTCTCCCAGTACGATGTCCCCTACGGCGCCGTGCTGTACAAGAAGGACGGTGAGAAGGTGGTCAAGGGCGACCTGATCTGCGAGTGGGATGCCTACAACGCTACGACCATCGTCGAGACCGCCGGTACGGTCCGCTTCGAGAACATGATCGAAGGCTCCACCTTCCAGAAGGACGCCGCCGACGAGTTCTCCGTCAGCACCGACAAGGTGATCATCGAATCCAAGGACAAGACCAAGAGCCCCGTCATGCTCATCGTCGACGAGAACGCCAACATCCTCAAGCAGTACAACCTGCCTGTGGGCGCCCACGTCATGGCCGAGAGCGGCAACGTGGTCAAGGTCGGTGACGTGATCATGAAGATCCCGCGCGCCATCGGCAAGGCCAGCGATATCACTGGTGGTCTGCCGCGTGTCACGGAGCTCTTCGAGGCCCGCAACCCGTCCAACCCCGCCATTCTCTCCGAGATCAACGGTGAGGTCAAGATGGGCAACGTCAAGCGCGGTAACCGCGAGATCAGCGTCATCAACAAGTCCGGCGCCAAGAAGTCCTATCTCGTTCCGCTGACCAAGCAGATCCTCGTGCAGGACAACGACTATGTCCGCGCAGGTTCCCCGCTGTCCGACGGTGGCGTGTCGCCGAGCGACATCCTCTCCATCCTCGGTCCGGTCAAGGCGCAGGAGTACATCGTCAATGAGGTGCAGGCCGTCTACCGCCTCCAGGGTGTGAAGATCAACGACAAGCACTTCGAGATCATCGTACGCCAGATGATGCGCAAGGTCGAGATCACCTTCCCGGGCGACACCGAGTTCCTCTCCGAGGAGATGGTGGACAAGTGGCGCTTCATGGACGTCAACGACCAGATCTACGGCAAGCTCGTCGTGGTCGACGCCGGTGGCTCCCAGAAGTACGAGGCCGGCCAGATCATCGGCGCCCGCGAGATGCGCAGCGAGAACGCCTCGCTCGAGCGTCAGGGCCAGCCGCTGATGGTCACCCGTCCGACGCAGCCTGCGACGGCCCGCCTGATCCTCCAGGGTATCACCCGCGCCGCCCTCAAGACCGACAGCTTCATCTCCGCGGCTTCCTTCCAGGAGACCACGAAGGTGCTCAGCGAGGCCGCCATCCGCGGTCGTGTCGACCACCTCGAGGGTCTGAAGGAGAACGTCATCTGCGGTCACCTCATCCCTGCCGGTACCGGCCTGAAGAACTACCAGGACATCATCGTCGGCCGCAAGGACGAACTGAACCAGGAGCTTAACGACCTGTAAACCCATGCGTAACCTTTACTTCGCAGCTTGTTGTTGTTCCGTACCGATCCCGATGACCGGCGCGGAGGGCAAGCTGTAGGTAGAGTTTCCGATACAGCTTATTCCGAGAACCTGCCAGTCATCGCGACTGACAGGTTCTTTTTTTGTGTATTATTCTTATATTTATGGTGTCATGATTTACAAAACACTGACTGACCTCATCGGGAACACACCGCTCCTGGAGGTCTCCGGCCTGGAAGGCCAGCAGGCGCGCATCGCCCTCAAACTCGAACTGTTCAACCCCGGCGGCAGCGTCAAGGACCGCATCGCCCTCGCCATGATCGAGGACGCCGAGAGCACCGGCAACCTCAAGCCCGGCGCCACCATCATCGAGCCCACCAGCGGCAACACCGGCATCGGACTCGCCTGGGTCGCCCGCTCCAAGGGCTACAACACGATCCTGACGATGCCCGACACGATGAGCGTCGAGCGTCGCAACCTGCTCAAGGCTTTCGGCGCACAGATTGTGCTCACCCCGGGCGCCGAAGGAATGAAAGGCGCCATCGCCAAGGCGGAAGAACTCCGTCAGAACACCCCGGGTGCCGTCATCCTGGGACAGTTCGTCAATCCGGCCAACCCTGCCATGCATACCCGAACCACCGGTGAGGAAGTCTGGGCGGCCACCGAGGGCGCCGTGGACATCTTCGTGGCCGGCATCGGCACGGGCGGCACCGTCAGCGGCACCGGCCGGGCGCTCAAGGCGCACAAGAGCAGCGTCGAGGTCGTGGGCGTGGAGCCCGCCTCTTCCGCTGTCATCACCACCGGCGTCCCCGGCAAACACAAGATCCAGGGCATCGGCGCGGGTTTCGTCCCGCAGACCTTCCTCAAGGACTACGTCGACGACGTCGTCACCGTCACGGACGACGACGCCTTCGCGGGCTCCCGGCTGCTCGCCGACCGCTTCGGCCTGCTGGTCGGCATCTCCTCCGGCGCCGCTTTCAGCGCCGCCTATGCTCTGGCCCGCAAGCCCGAGAACAAAGGCAAACTCATCGTCGCCCTGCTTCCTGACACGGGCGAGCGTTACCTGTCAACCCCGTTGTTCGAAAGATAATGGAAGAACTGCTGTCCCAACTGATTGTATTGATGCGCCGGATCGTCTTCCCCGAGTACCTCGGGCAGGACGACCGGGCGCTTGACCTGATGTCCGTGCGGAGCGTGCTCCGCAAGATTGCCGGCGACAAGATCGCTGATGCCTTCATGGAGCGTATTCCTTACATTTCCAGGCTGTTGCACACCGACGTGGAGGCCATCGCCGACAACGATCCGGCGGTCACCGACCGGACGGAAGTCGTGCTCTGCTATCCGGGCATCCGGGTGATGCTCCACTACCGCACCGCGCACGAGCTGCTCCTGCTCGAGGTCCCCGTGGCCCCGCGCCTGCTCACGGAAATGGCCCACTCGGCCACCGGCATCGACATCCACCCGGGCGCCCAGATTGGCGAATACTTCGCCATCGACCACGGCACCGGCGTGGTGATCGGAGCCACGACCGTCATCGGCAATCATGTCATGCTCTACCAGGGCGTCACGCTCGGCGCCAAGAATATCCGATACGATCATGACGGACGGCCGGTCGACGAGCCGCGCCACCCCATCCTGGAGGACAATGTGACGGTCTATGCCAACACGACCGTTCTCGGGCGCGTGGTCATCGGCCACGATACCGTGGTCGGCGGCAACGTCTGGCTTACGCACAGCGTACCGCCGCGCTCACGCATCCTGCAGACCCGCGCCATCGAGCAACCGCTCTTTGCCGACGGCGCCGGCATCTGATCCGATTCGCAAAAAAAGGCGCTGCCCCTCCAAGGGCAGCGCCGATTTTTTCATGACACCGGCACTCAAGTCCGGTGCGGCCAGTCATAGTCAAGTCGGTTGGTAATGTTAGTTAGTCGATCCTATCTATCTGTCAAAGAGTACTGTCGAGAGGTAGCGTTCGCCCGTATCGGGTAGCAGGGCGACGATGAGCTTGCCGGCATATTCGGGCTTTTTCGCCAGTTTGTAGGCGGCGCTGAATGCGGCGCCGGAGGAAATGCCGACCAGCAGGCCCAGGCGATCGGCGAGCAGGCGGGCGCCGTCGAAGGCATCGTCATCGCTGACAGTCAGCACCTTGTCGACATATTCCGCCAGGAAGGTCTGCGGGACGAAACCCGCGCCGATGCCCTGGATCTTGTGCTTGCCCGGTGTGCCCGTCGTGATGACAGCGGAGGAGGAAGGCTCCACGCCGAAGATCTCGACGCTGCTCTTGTGGGCTTTCAGGCCCTTGCCGGTGCCGCTGACGGTGCCGCCCGTGCCGATGCCGGCCACGAAGACGTCCACCTGTCCGTCGGTGTCACGCCAGATCTCCTGCGCGGTGGTCCTTTCATGGGCTGCCGGATTGGCCAGGTTAGTGAATTGCCCGAGGATCACAGCGCCGGGAGTATTCTGACGTATTTCTTCGGCCTTGGCGATGGCGCCTTTCATTCCTTCCGCACCGGGCGTGAGGACGATCTGGGCGCCGAAGGCCTTGAGGAGGTTGCGACGCTCGACGCTCATCGTGTCGGGCATCGTCAGGATGGTGTTGTAACCTTTGGCCCGGCCCACCCAGGCCAGTCCGATGCCGGTGTTGCCGCTGGTGGGCTCCACGATCGTGGCGCCGGGCTTGAGAATGCCTGATTTCTCGGCGTCTTCGATCATCGCGAGGGCGATACGGTCCTTGACGCTGCCTCCGGGATTGTTGCGTTCGAGTTTGAGGGCGATGCGCGCCTGCTGTCCTTCCAGGCCGCGGACCTCCAGAAGCGGGGAGTTCCCGATGAGGTCGGTGAGATTCTGATACAACATGGTATTCTATGCTTTATGGGTGGGGAATCAGTTGTTGCCGAACGCCTGCTCGAGGTCCGCGATGATATCGTCGACGTGCTCCACGCCGATGGAGAGGCGGATGGTCGTGGGCGTAATGTGCTGCTCCGCAAGCTCCGCGGGGCTGAGCTGGGAGTGCGTGGTCGTGTAGGGATGGATGACCAGGCTCTTGACGTCGGCCACGTTGGCCAGCAGCGAGAAGATCTTGAGCCGGTCGATGAAGCGCCAGGCATCCTCCTGCGTTCCCTTGATCTCAAACGTGAAGATGGAAGCGGCCCCGTTTGGGAAATAGCGCTGATAGAGCGCGTGGTCGGGATGGTCGGAAAGTGCGGGATGGTTGACTTTCGCCACCTTGGGATGCTTGGAAAGGTATTCGACGACCTTGAGCGCATTCTGCGTGTGGCGCTCGATGCGCAACGGCAGCGACTCGACTCCCTGCAGGAGGATCCACGCGTTGAACGGGCTGATGGCCGCTCCGGTGTCGCGCAGGATGACGGCACGGATGCGCGTCACGAAGGCGGCGGCGCCGGCCACGTCGGCGAAGACGGCGCCGTGATAGCTCGGATCCGGTTTGGCGAGCGTGGGGTACTTGTCGGCATTGGCTTTCCAGTCGAACTTGCCGCCGTCCACGATCACGCCGCCGAGGGAGCTGCCGTGGCCGCCGATGAACTTGGTCGCGGAGTGGACCACGATGTCGGCTCCGTGCTCGAGCGGACGGATGAGGATGGGCGCGAAGGTGTTGTCCACGATGAAGACGATGTTGTGCCTGTGGGCCACGGCGGCGATGCCTTCGAAGTCGGCGACATCGGAGTTGGGGTTGCCCAGCGTCTCGGCGTAAATGACCTTGGTGTTGGGTCGTATGGCAGCCTCCAATGCTTCGAGGTCATTTACGCGGACGATGGTATGTTCGATACCCTGGGTGGAAAGGGTATGGGTGATCAGGTTGTAAGTGCCGCCGTAGAGGTTGTCCGCGGCGATCACGTGGTCGCCCTGCTGCAGGATGTTCTGCAGGGCGTAGGTGATGGCGGCTGCGCCGGAGGCGACGGCCAGGCCGGCCACGCCGCCCTCGAGCGCGGCGACGCGCTCTTCGAAGACTGACTGGGTGGAATTGGTCAGACGGCCGTAGATATTGCCGGGGTCACGCAGGCCGAAGCGGTCGGCGGCGTGCTGGGAGTTGCGGAAGACATAAGAGGTGGTCTGATAGATGGGGACCGCGCGGGAATCGGATGCGGGGTCCGGATTCTCCTGGCCGACGTGGATGGCCAGGGTCTCGACGTGATAATTCTGCTTGCTCATAATATCTGTTATTTTGTTGTTGTCATTTCTTTCCGTACCGGTCTGCAATGGCAAAGGTCGATAGTCTGGAAATAATTTCCAAAGGTTTTGAAAAACTTGGAAAATATTCCTATTTTTACAAAGTTTTTAGAAATTAAGTACCGGACAGCACACTTAGACCGGAGTCAGACAGAATTAATATCTTTTTTGCCTTATGAGCGGACTGGACAACGTGGACATTTCCATCCTGCGGATCCTCCAGGAGGACGCCGCCCTGACCAACAAACAGATCGCCGCGCGCGTGCACCTTTCACCCACGCCCGTGTTCGAGCGCATCAAGCGCCTGCGCGAGCAGGGCTACATCAAGGGCTACGTGGCCGTCCTGGACACGGAGAAACTGGACTGCGCCTTCATCGCGTTCTGCTACATCAAGATGAAGCAGCATTCCTTCGAGAACGCGAAGCGCCTGATGGACGCCGTGCAGACCATGGACGAGGTGGGCGAATGCTACAACATCTCGGGCGACTACGACTTCCTGCTCAAGATCTACGTGTCCAGCATGAAGGAATACCAGCAGTTCGTGCTGCGGATTCTCGGCGAGCTGGACTGCATCGGCGGGCTCAACAGCTGCTTCGTGATGGGCGAGGTCAAGAACACCCACGCCGTCCCGGTGCGCTGAAGATAATTTTTTTGTGTATCTTTGGCGAAAGTAGCGTATTACCTATGAAGCCGTTCCCCTCGTTAGAGATCATTCCCCCGCTCAAGGGGATCACCAAGACCGAGCTCCTCGACAGCATCCGCCCGTTGATGGAGTTCAGCCCCCGCTTTATCAACGTCACCTGCCACCGCGACGAATACGAGTTCCGGCAGGAGCCGGACGGCGGCTACACGCGGCACCTGCTGCGCAAGCGCATCAGCCAGACCGCCGTCTGCGCCGCCGTGCAGGCCGCCTTTCCCGACGTGGAGGTGGTCCCGCACCTGATCTGCGGCGGGGCGACCGCCGACCAGATCGAGTCGCAGCTGCAGGACTTCAAGTTCATGGGCATCCGCAACATCCTCGTGCTGCGGGGCGACGCGCTGCCGGGCGAGAAGCGTTTCGCGCCCGAGCCCGGCGGCTACGGCCACGCCGACGAGCTGGTCGCCGCCATCCGCCGCTTCGAGGCGGCACAGGGCGGCGGCCGCATCTTTACGCTCGGCGTGGGCGGCTATCCCGAGAAGCATTTCGAGTCTCCCAACCTGGAGACGGACATCAAATATCTCAAGCAGAAAGTCGACGCCGGCGCCGACCAGATCATCACCCAGATGTTCTTCGACAACGCCGTCTTCTATGATTTCGTGAAGCGCTGCCGCGAGGCGGGCATCACCGTCCCGATCGTTCCGGGCATCAAGCCCCTCTCCAGCGCACGCCAGGTGGACCTGCTGCCGGAGAGCTTCTCCATCGACATCCCCGTCGAACTCACCGCGGAGGTCGCCGCCCACCCGAAGGACGCCTACAGCATCGGCGAGGCGTGGTGCAAGGCGCAGTGCCGCGACCTGCTCGCCCACGGCGTAGAAGAAATCCACTTCTACACGATGGGGCGCAGCGAGAACATCATCAACGTCCTCAAAGACTGCTTCTGATGGAAGGGCTGGAGCAAGCGCTGGCCGGCAGGATCCTGATCCTGGACGGAGCGATGGGCACGATGCTCCAGCGCTACGGCCTGTCGGGCAACAGCGAAGCCTTCAACCTGTCCAAGCCGGAGACCATCCGGGACATCCACCGCGCCTACATCGAAGCCGGCGCGGACATCATCTCGACCAACACCTTCAGCGCCAACGCCATCTCGCAGGCAGAATACGGCAGCGCCGCGCAGGCGCGCGAATTCGCGCGGGCGGGCGCCCAGCTGGCCCGCGCGGAGGCCGACGCCGCCGGCCGGCCCGTCTGGGTGGCCGGCTCGATGGGTCCCACCGGCAAGTCCCTCACCCTCGCGCAGGACCTCTCCGACCCCACCTTCCGGCCTTATTCGTTCGACCAGATGGCCCAGGCCTACGCCGAACAGATCCGCGGCCTGCTGGAAGGCGGCGTGGACGCGCTGCTGCTGGAGACCTGCTTCGACGCGCTCAACGCCAAGGCCGCCATCTACGCCATCAGCGGCATCCCGGAAGCCGCAGCGCTCCCACTGCTGATCTCCGTGTCGGCCAGCGACCGCAGCGGGCGCACGCTAACCGGGCAGACGCTGGAAGCGTTCTACCGGTCGGTGCAGCACGCCCGGCCGCTCAGCTTCGGGCTCAACTGCTCGCTGGGCGCCGAAGAACTGGCGCCGCTCGTCGCGGACGTGGCCTCCTGGGCCGGCTGCGCCGTCAGCTGCCACCCCAACGCCGGCCTGCCCAACGAGATGGGCGCCTACGACGAGACGCCCGAACAGACGGCCGCCGCCCTCCGGCGGATGGCGCAGGACGGGCTTGTCAACATCGCCGGCGGCTGCTGCGGCACCACGCCGGAGCACATCCGCGCCATCGCGGAGGCCCTGCGCGGTATCGCGCCGCGGCCGCGCCCGGAGCGGGACGAGCGCCTGTCCGTGAGCGGACTGGAGTCCGTCACGCTGGACATGCGCAACAGCCGCTTCACCAACATCGGCGAGCGCACCAACGTGGCCGGTTCCCGCAAATTCGCCAAACTCATCGCCGCAGGCGATTACGATACGGCCCTGCAGATCGCTGCCGGGCAGATCGAGAACGGCGCGTCCATCATCGACGTCAACATGGACGACGCGATGCTGGACAGCACCGCCGAGATGGAGCGCTTCCTGCGCCAGATCGCGGGCGACCCCGCCGTGGCGCGCGCCGCCCTGATGATCGACTCGTCCCACTGGGAGACGCTCCTGGCGGGCCTCAAGAACGCCCAGGGGCGCTGCATCGTCAATTCCATCTCCCTGAAAGAGGGCGAGGAGACCTTCCTCGCCAAGGCGCGGGAGATCCACCGCCTGGGCGCAGCCGTGGTCGTAATGGCCTTCGACGAAGAGGGCCAGGCCACGACCTACGACCGCAAGACCGCCATCTGCGGGCGGGCGTTCCGGCTGCTCACGGAGCAGGCCGGTTTCGATCCCTGGGAGATTGTCTTCGACGTCAATGTCCTGTCCGTCGGCACCGGCATCGCCGAGCACGCCCGCTACGGCGTGGACTTCATCGAGGCCGTCCGCTGGGTCAAGCAGAACCTGCCGGGCGCACTGACCTCCGGCGGCATCTCCAACCTCTCCTTCGCCTTCCGCGGCAACAACACGGTCCGCGAGGCGATGCACGCCGTCTTCCTCTACCACGCCATCGCGGCCGGCCTGGACATGGGCATCGTCAATCCCGGGATGCTCCGCATCTACGATGAGATCGAGCCGGAGCTGCTGCGCTGCACGGAAGACGTCATCCTGGACCGCGACCCCGAAGCGACCGAGCGCCTGATCGCGCTGGCTTCAGAGCTTGCCGCCGCGGCCGCGGCGGAAAAGGAAAGCGGGTCCGCTGCCTCTTCTGTCATTCTGAGCGGCCGCGAAGAATCTGTCCCCCTCGAGGAGCGCCTCGCCCGCGCCCTCGTCTCGGGCGGCTCCCCGCAGCTCAAGGAAGACCTGCTGGCGTGCCTGCAGGAGAAGGGCCGCGCGGTGGACGTCATCGAAGGGCCGCTGATGGCCGGCATGGCGCGCGTCGGCGAGCTCTTCGGCGCCGGCAAGATGTTCCTCCCGCAGGTCGTCAAGTCCGCCAAGGTGATGCGTGATGCCGTGGACATCCTCCAGCCCTATATGGGGGAGGAGGGCGAAGGCAGCGCCAAACCCCGTTTCCTGCTGGCCACGGTCAAGGGCGACGTCCACGACATCGGCAAGAACATCACCGGCATCGTGTTGCGCTGCAACGGATTCGAGGTCACCGACCTCGGCGTGATGGTCCCCAAGGAGACCATCCTGGAGCAGGCGGCCGCCATCGGTGCCGACCTGATCGGCGTGAGCGGGCTCATCACCCCGTCGCTCTTCCAGATGGAAGAGCTCTGCCGGGAGATGGCCGCCCGCGGGCTCTCGACGCCGCTGCTCATCGGCGGCGCCACCACCTCCGCGCTCCACACCGCCGTCAAGCTCGCGCCGCTCTACGGGCACGTATTCTACGCGCCGGATGCGTCCGCGAGCGCCGTGCTGGCCGGGCGGCTGATGTCCGACCGCGCGCAGGCGGAAGCGGACGAGCACCGCAAGCAGGACGAGATCCGGGCACTCTACGAGAAGAAGGAGAATGCAGCCGAGGCCCATTCCGCTTCTTCCTGTCATTCTGAGCGCAGCGAAGAATCTGCCGCCTTCCCGGCCGACACCTACCTGCGCGGCAAGACCTTCGCCGACATTCCCTGCCGGGAGCTGTCGATCGCCGAGGTCCTTCCCTATTTCGACTGGAAACTGTTCTACGCCATCTGGGGCGTGCGCTCGTTCGATTCCAACGAGAGCGCCGTCCAGCTGAACGCCGACGCCGTCGGGCGGCTGGACGCGCTGAAGCGCGAAGGCGGCTGCCGCATCCGCATCGCGGCGCGCTTCGACGCCTGCCGCGCCGAGGGCGACGAGATCGTCGCCCGGGCGGCGGACGGCGGCGAGGCCTGGCGCCTGCCGATGCTCCGCCAGGCCGGCGACGAAGGCCGTTCGCTGGCCGACTTCGTGGCCCCGCAGGCCTACGGTTTCGATTCCCCCGCAGGCATGTTCGCGATTAGCGTGCACCGCTGTGCGGTGCACGCTGATCAACGCTCCGCTATGACGGGGGACGGTTCCCCCGACACCCCCTCGGTCGCCAACGGCTCCGAATCCGCGGGACCGCAATACCGTCCGGGAGACCACCCGGCGGGCTGCAACTGCGCGGCCTGCGCGATGGACTATGCGTCCCTGCTGGACCGCAGCCTGCGCCTCACGCTCGCCGAAGCCGCCTCCGGCTGGCTTGACGCCGGACTCGAGAAACAGCTCCCGCAAGGCTCGCCCGCACGCATCGTCAAGCCCGCGGCCGGCTACGCCTCCTGCCCGGACCACAGCCTCAAGCGCGACATCCTCGCCCTGCTGCCCGACGGCGCCGGGCTGGACATCCGCCTGACGGAGTCCTGCGCGATGATCCCCGACGCCTCCATCTGCGGGCTCGTCTTCGCGCACCCCGCAGCCTCCTACCCCGAGATCCGCCGCCTCGGCCCCGCCGTCCTCGACGCCTACGCCGCCCGCCGCGGCTTCTCCCCCGACGAGCAGCGCCAGTTCCTCGGCCACCTTCGCTGATCGCGCGATTTTCCGTATCTTTGTGCCGATGGAAAAGAAGGAACTTGAGATCATGGCGCCGGCGGGCGGGTTCGACTGCCTGCAGGCTGCCATCCAGGGTGGCGCGAACGCCGTCTATTTCGGCATCGGCCGGCTCAACATGCGCAGCCGGTCGGCCAGCAATTTCCTGCCGGAAGACCTCCCGGAGGTCGTCCGCATCTGCCGCGAAGCGGGCGTCCGCAGTTATCTGACCCTCAA
Organism: Bacteroidales bacterium WCE2004; assembly: GCA_900167895.1. Classification (NCBI taxonomy): domain Bacteria; kingdom Pseudomonadati; phylum Bacteroidota; class Bacteroidia; order Bacteroidales; species Bacteroidales bacterium WCE2004. Next base: position 149,594 of record FUZR01000004.1, read on the forward strand.
CATCACCCTGTTCCAGGACGATCTGGCGGCGATGCGGGAGGCGCTCGACGCGGCCCGGCAGGCCGGCGTCGACGCAGTCATAGCATCGGACATCGCCGCCATCCAGTACTGCCGATAGATCGGGCTGGAGGTCCATATTTCCACGCAGCTGTCCATCTCCAACGTCGAGGCGCTCCGCTTCTACGCGCAGTTCGCCGACGTGGTCGTGCTCGCACGCGAGCTCACGCTCGACCAGGTCAGGGAAATCCACGACACCATCGTGCGCGAGCGCATCTGCGGCCCCTCGGGGCAACTTGTCCGCATCGAGATGTTCGCCCACGGCGCGCTCTGCATGGCCGTGAGCGGCAAATGCTACCTCTCGCTGCACGCCGCGGGCGCTTCCGCCAACCGCGGCGAGTGCTACCAGATCTGCCGCCGCAGCTACGAGGTCCGCGACCGCGAGACCGGCAACGAACTGCTCATCGACAACGAATACATCATGTCCCCCAAGGACCTCTGCACCATCGAATTCATGGACAAGATCATCGAATCCGGCGTGCGGGTCTTCAAGATCGAGGGACGGGCCCGCTCCGCTGAATACGTCAAGCGCTGCGCCTCCTGCTACCGGCGCGCGGCGGACGCCGTCTGCGACGGCACCTACACGCCGGAGCTGGCGGCGGCGCTCAAGGCCGAGCTCGCCGAGGTCTTCAACCGCGGCTTCTGGGACGGCTATTACCAGGGCGCACGGCTGGGCGAATGGAGCGCCGTCTACGGCACCCACGCCACCAAGCGCAAGGTCTACCTGGGCAAGGTCACCAACTGGTTCGACCGCATCGGCGTGGCGGAGATCTCCGCGGAGACTTCCGGGCTGCGCGTGGGGGACCGGCTGATGGTCATCGGGCCGACCTCCGGCGTGGTCGAATTCGACGCGGAGGACATCCGCCTGGAATTCGACCCGGTGCCGGCGGCCCCGAAGGGCAGCCGCTGCTCGGTACGCGTCCCGACCGACCGCTGCCCCGACGGCAAGCTCCGCCGCGGGGATAAGGTCTTCCTCTGGGTCGAGGCGGAAAGCTAATCTTGCAGCACCAGCTCCACCGGGCAATGGTCGGAGCCGAAGATCTCGTTGTGGATGTCCGTGCCCGCGATGCGCGGGGCCAGTCCCTCGGAGACGAGGAAATAGTCGATGCGCCACCCGACGTTCCGCTCGCGGGCGGCCATCCGGTAGGACCACCAGGAATACTTGGCTTCGCCCGGATGGGCGTCGCGCCAGCTGTCGCGGAAACCCGCGGCAAGCAGCTCGCCCATCTTGGCGCGCTCCTCGTCGGAGAAGCCGGCGTTGAAATGGTTGGTGGCGGGATTCTTGAGGTCGATCTCCTCGTGGGCGACGTTCATGTCGCCACAGATCACGACGCCCTTGCGCGCCGCCAGGCCGCTCACATAGGCGCGGAACGCGTCCTCCCACTGCATCCGGTAGTCCAGGCGCCGCAGGCCGTCCTGCGAATTGGGCGTGTAGACGTCGACCAGGTAGAAGTCCGGCATCTCGAGGGTGATCACGCGGCCCTCGTGGTCGTGTTCGTCCACCCCGATGCCGTTGGACACGGACAGGGGCGTGTGGCGCGTGTAGATGGCGGTGCCGGAATAGCCCTTCTTGTCGGCGTAGTTCCAGTAGGACTGGTAGCCCAGGAATTCGAGGTCGAGCTGGCCGGCCTGCAGCTTGGTCTCCTGCAGGCAGAAGAAGTCGGCGTCCTGCGCCTCGAAGATCTCGGAAAAGCCCTTGCCCGCAACAGCGCGGAGGCCGTTTACATTCCAACTAATGAATTTCATAGAGCGAAGATACGCAGAAAAATTCGTATCTTCGCGCCGATATACGAATAAGACCATGAGAGAATTCTTCATCACCAATACCCTCACCCGCAGGAAAGAGCTGTTCGTCCCCGTCCACCCCGGCCACGTAGGCATGTATGTCTGCGGCCCGACCGTGTACGGCGACGCCCACCTGGGCCATGCCCGCCCGGGCGTCACCTACGACGTCCTGAGCAAGTTCCTGCGCCACCTCGGCTACAAGGTGCGCTACGTCCGCAACATCACGGACGTGGGACACCTCGAGCACGACGCCGACGAGGGCGAGGACAAGATCGCCAAGAAGGCCCGCCTGGAGCAGCTGGAGCCGATGGAGGTCGTGCAGGCCTACACCCTGCGCTACCACGAGGCGATGCGCCAGCTCAACGTGGCGCCGCCCTCCATCGAGCCGCGCGCCTCGGGGCACATCATCGAGCAGATCGAGGCGGTGAAGAAGATCCTCGAGGCGGGCTACGCCTACGAGAGCAACGGCAGCATCTATTTCGACGTCGAGAAATACAACCGCGACTTCCACTACGGCGTCCTGTCCGGGCGCAACCTCAACGACACCCTCGAGGGCACCCGCAGCCTGGACGGCCAGGGCGACAAGCGCGCTCCCTACGACTTCGCCCTCTGGAAGAAGGCGGAGCCGGAGCACATCATGCGCTGGCCTTCCCCGTGGGGCGAAGGTTTCCCGGGCTGGCACCTCGAGTGCTCCGTGATGGGCGAGAAATACCTCGGCCGCGAATTCGACATCCACGGCGGCGGCATGGACCTGATGTTCCCGCACCATGAGTGCGAGATCGCCCAGAACCAGGCTTCCCGCGGCACGCAGGGCGTGCATTACTGGGTGCACAACAACATGATCACCATCGGCGGCCAGAAGATGGGCAAGTCGCTGGGCAACTTCATCACCCTGCCGCAGCTCTTCGCGGGTGACCATCCGAAGCTCGTGCAGGCCTACAGCCCGATGACCGTGCGCTTCTTCATCCTCCAGGCCCACTACCGCGGCACGCTCGACTTCTCCAACGAAGCCCTGCAGGCCGCCGAGAAGGGTCTCAAGCGCCTGATGCAGGCCGCCAAGGACCTCTACGCCATGGCCGGCCGCAAGGCCCCGCAGTATGTCTACGGCGAGGAGCCCGTCCACATCGCGCCCGACGCCTGCGCGGCCGACAGCGCCGAGATCAAGGCCGTCTGGGAGGGCATCTACGACGCCCTCTGCGACGACATGAACACCCCGGTCGCCCTCGCGCACATCTCCGAGGCCGTCCGGCTCATCAACTCCGCCAAGGCGGGCCAGGTCAAGCTCTCCAAAGCCGACCTCGACACACTCGTGCAGCTCTTCGACGACATCGTCTTCGGCGTGCTCGGCCTCAAGGACGAGGAAGCCGCGGGCGGCGCCGGCGAGGTCATCGACGGCCTGATGCAGATGGTCCTCGAGCAGCGCGCCGCCGCCAAGGCCGCCAAGGACTGGGCCACCTCCGACCACATCCGCGATGCACTCAAAGCCCTTGGCATCCAGGTCAAGGATACCAAGGACGGTGCTGAATGGACGCTGGAATAAAGATCCTTACAGAAATCTACTGTTCTTTCTTGAGCTCCTCGATCTGATCGAGGAGCTCTTTCGTTCCGTCCAGGATCTTGCCGCGGATGCTCAGGCCGACAATCAGGCCCACCCCGACGCCGACGGCCAGGACGCAGGCGAGCGGCAGCGCCAGCTCGGCGGCCTCTCCGTGCAGGATCCGGGTGAAGAACTCATAGAACAGCCAGGCCAGCCAGACGGCGAGGACAATGAGGCCGATCCGGTTCCAGCTGCGATAGAGCTTGCGGAACCTGACCAGCTTCTCCCCCGCCTCGACCAGGCTGCTGTCCATCTGCGGCAGATTCCGGTTGGTCAGCATGATGACCGCGACGGCACCCAAGACCATCACCAGGGTGACGATCAGGAAGGGAAGGCCGAAGCCCACGTTGAAGAGGGAACCGGAGCCGCAGACGGCCGCCAGGGCGGCGATGAACGGCACACGGGCATGGCGGCGCAGGTCGTCGAGGCGCCGGGAATAGGCCCGGCGGAGCATCTCGTCGTTGACAATCTTCTGGCCGTCCAGCTTGTCACGCAGCTGCTGGATCTGCTGCTGCATCTCGAGGAAAGTCTTATCGTTCGTTTCCATAGTTACTGCATCTTTTTGAGTTGTTCTTTGATTCGGACCAGGCGGACAGAGACGTTCTTCGGCGAGATGCCGACAATCTGGCCGATCTCCTCGTAGCTGAGGTTTTCCAGCCAGAGCAGGACGAGGGCGCGGTCGAAGGGACCCAGTTTGCTGATGCGGCTGCGCAGCAGGCCGATCTGACGGGTGTCGGCATCCTGGTCCTCGAACAGGTCGATGTCCATCGACAGCGGCCCGGTCTGCGGCCCGCGTTTCTTCTTCCTGTCGGAAGAGATGCAGGTATTGAGCGTCACCTTCCAGATCCAGGAGCCCACCGCACTCTCGCCCCGGAAGGTTCCGGAGCCCTTCCAGAGGTTGATCAGTGTCTCCTGGAAGAGGTCGGCCACCTCGTCCGGGTCGTTCGAGAACATGTAGCAGACGGTGTAGATCGTCCCCTTATGCTCCCGGATCATCGTTTCGAATTCACGTTCTGTCATTGCCTTGTTTATTGTTTCTGCCCATTAGACGCAGAAGCGGACGAAAAACTACACAATACTACAAAAAAATTCGCTGGCAGGCCACAGGCCCGGCTCCGAATCTGTAAGAATCGTATAAAACGGAAAGATTCGTATCTATGTGGCGAAATGCCTTTCCCGGCCGGAGGGTTTTCCTTATCTTGTCCGAAAACTTGAACGATGGGAAAACCGCATTTCTACCACTATGCCACCGAGGGCCTGAAGGACGATATCCTCTTCGGCTCCGTCGCCGAGTTCATCGCCGGGATGAACCGGATCGCCGTCTGCCTGTGCCGCCTGGGCCCGGCCCACCCCGTGCAGGTCATCTGCTTCGTACTGATGGACAACCATGTCCACTTCATCCTGTATGGTCTGGAAGAAGACTGTGACTTGTTTATGAGCACCTACAAGAACGCTACGGAACGATGGTTGACACATCACCCCGAAACGAACCACCCAGGAAAGAGCTGGAGGATCGGCCATTGGCTTATCGGGGACAAGGATCGGCTTCGCACGACGATTGCCTATATCCATCGGAATCCCACTGCGGCCGGAATGGCCGTTTCCCCAGCCGGGTATCGTTGGAGCTCCGCTTCTTTATTGTTTTCAGACTTCGATTGGATCCGGGGTTATGGCGAGCCTGTCAGTTCTCTCTCCGGCAAGGCAAGGATTCGCCTGCTCTGCAGTAAGACGGAGATCCCCAACAATTGGATCTTTCTCCCCGACGGGCTGATATGGCCCGGGGAATACGTGAATTACAAATTGATGGAGAATCAATTTGATTCGGTACAAGACTACAACTACTGCTTGAACAAAAGGATAGAGGAAGAAATGAATCTGGAAATGCGGAAGGCACTCGTATCTCTCCCCGATGGAGAAATCCTGAACCGGGCCAGAGCAATGGCGGAACGGCTCTTCAAGGAAAGCCGGATTACATGTCTGAATGTATCTCAACGCCTCTCGCTGGCGATTCACTTGCGAAAGGAAACAGGCACGACAGCCAAACAGATTGCCCGTATCGTCCGTTTGCCTCTATCCGATATCGAGCCGATCTTAAACCCGAAGAAAGGTTGAGGATTCTCGGCGCCAAAAAAGGCCAAAAACAGCGCCGAGAGGGATCCGCAGACCCGGGTCGGCGCCAAAAAAGGCTAAAAACGGCACCGAGACCGGCTGGGAAGGGAGGATCAGCGGGATTTGAGCCAGGCGGCCATGGCGCGGATGGCCTGGCCGCGGTGGGAGACGGCGTTCTTCTCCTCTTCCGAGACTTCGGCGAGGGTGCGGCCCGGGTAGGCGTCGGGCAGGAAGACAGGGTCGTAGCCGAAGCCGCCGGTTCCGCGCTTTTCGCGGGCGATGCTGCCCTCGCAGGCGCCCTCGAAGAAGCGGGGCTGCCCATCCGCCAGGATCAGCGTGACGACCGTGCGGAACCGCGCCCGGCGGTCGCCGCGGTCGCCAAGCTCCTTCAGGAGCTTGTCCATGTTCGCCTGATGATCGTGGCCGGGACCGGCGTAGCGCGCAGAATAGATGCCGGGCGCGCCGCCCAGGGCCTCCACCTCCAGGCCCGTGTCGTCGGCGAAACAAGGGAGCCCGGTGCGTTCGAAGAGATACTGCGCCTTCTGCAGGGAGTTCTCCTGCAGGGTGCTCCCCGTCTCGGGGATGTCTTCGGTGATGCCCGCCTGCGCGAGCGAAACGATTTCGAAATCCGGGCCGAGGACCTCCGCGGCTTCGCGGAGTTTGCCGGCGTTGGCGGTGGCGAATACGATCTTCATAACGGCGGCAAAGTTAGCACGAAAAGATGAAATTAATGCTTATCTTTGTCTTGACTATGCTCAAAGAAACAGAAATCAACGCGCTCGTCAAGCAGATCTTCGACGAGATCAGCTTCACGCAGGAGCCGGCGGGCCTGTACGACCCGCTCCGGTATATGATCGAGATCGGCGGCAAGCGCATCCGCCCGCGGCTCTGCCTGACCACCTATTCCTTCTTCTCCGACACCTTCGACGAGAGCATCTTCTCGCCGGCGGCTGCCCTGGAGGTCTTCCATTCCTTCACCCTGATGCACGACGACATCATGGACCGCTCCCCGCTGCGCCGCGGCGTGCCGACGGTCTGGAAGAAGTGGAACGAAGACACGGCCATCCTGTCGGGCGACGTGATGCTGATCGACGCCTACCGGCGCGTCAGCCAGGCGCCGCGCGCTTCGCTGCCGCGCGTGATGCCGCTGTTCTCCCGCACGGCCGCCCAGGTCTGTGCCGGACAGCAGTACGACATGGAATTCGAGTCCCGTCCGGAGATCCCGATGACGGACTACAATATGATGATCGGCCTCAAGACGGCGGTCCTGCTGGCCTGCTCGGCCGCGATGGGCGCCATCATCGGCGGCGCCTCCGAGCAGGAGAGCGACGCCCTCTACCAGTATGGCTACGAACTCGGCATGGCCTTCCAGGTGGCCGACGACTATCTCGACGCCTTCGGCGACGAGAAGGTCTTCGGCAAACCGATCGGCGGCGACATCGTCAACGGCAAGAAGAGCTGGCTGACGGTCCGCACGCTGGAGAAGACCGCCGACAAGGCCGCCTTCCTGGGCGCCTTCGCGCTGCCGGCGGACACGCCGGAGCAGAAGGCCGCCAAGATCGCGGCCGTCAAGGATATTTACCTGCAGGACGGCGTGGACGCCGACGCCAAGGCCGAGATCGTCCGCTTCACCGACCGCGCCCTCGAGGCCGTGGCCGGCGTGGGCTTCGGCCCGGTCAAGCTCGAAGTCCTGCGCCGCTTCGCGGAAAAACTGGTCGGCCGGGCCTGCTAGCGCGATGGAAGGGGTCGCGACGGTCGTCAAGAATGCGGGAAGCCACTACCTGCTGAGCGCCTTGCCCGCCTGGGAGCTGTTCCCGGCCGTGCTGCGCGGGCGCGTGCGGCTGGACCGCAGCGGCGCGACCAACCCCGTGGCCGTCGGCGACCGCGTCCGCTACGAGACCGACGGCGATGCCACGGAGGAGCACCCCGCCGTGATCAAGGAGATCCTCCCGCGCGACAATTATCTGATCCGCCGTTCGACCAACCTTTCCCGCCAGTCCCATGTGATCGCGGCCAACCTCGACCAGGCCGTGATCGTGGTCAGCCTCCTCTTCCCGGAGATCAAGCTCCCGTTCCTGGACCGCATCCTCGTGACCTGCGAGGTCTACAAGGTCCCCGTCCTGATCGTCCTCACCAAGGTGGACCTCTACCGGGACGAAGCGCCGGAGCTGGTCGCCAATTTCCACCAGATCTACGAAGGGGCCGGCTATCCCGTCCTGGAGACGTCCGTGCGCACCGGCGAGGGCATCGAAGCCCTGCGGGAGCGCTGCCAGGGCCGGATCAACCTCTTCTCCGGCGAGTCCGGCGTGGGCAAGTCGAGCCTGATCAAGGCGCTCGACCCTTCGCTCGACCCCAAGATCGGCAAGATCTCCGTCGCCCACCTCCAGGGCAAGCACACCACGTCCCTCTATGAGATGTACCGCCTGGCCTCCGGCGGCTTCGTGATCGACACGCCGGGCCTGCGCGGCTTCGGCCTGGTGGACCTGGAGAAGGAAGAGATTTCCAAGTATTTCCCGGAGATGCTCGCCGTGACAGACGACTGCCGCTTCGTGCCGTGCACGCATACGCACGAACCGGGCTGCGCCGTCAAGGCGGCCGTAGACGCCGGCCGCATCAGCCCCGAGCGCTACAATTCCTACCTCGGCATGCTCGAGGAGGACAAGAAGTTCCGATGAACAGCTACCTTCACCGCGAGATCCTGCGGCTGGCTGTCCCGAGCATCCTCGCCGGGATCACCGTGCCCCTGGTGGGCATGGTGGACACGGCCGTGGCCGGGCACCTGGCCGGCGATTCCGCGGCCTTCATCGGCGCCATTTCCGTGGGTTCGATGGTGCTCACGCTGCTCTACTGGACCTTCGGCTTCCTGCGCACCGGCACGGGCGGCCTGACGGCGCAGGCCTTCGGCCGGACCGATTTCCGCGAAGCGGGACGCATCCTGCTGCGCGGCACGGCCCTCGCCCTGATCGCCGCCGGCGCCGCCATCCTCTTCCAGTGGCCCTTCTTCAAGGGCATGATGCTGGTGACCGACGCCCCGCCGCAGGTCAAGGAGCTGGCGGAGCGCTATTTCTTCATCCGCATCTGGGCCGCGCCCGCCACGATGACGCTGATGACCCTGCGGGGCTGGTTCGTCGGTCTGCAGAACTCCATCGACTCGATGTGGCTGGACCTGATCATCAACGCCGTCAACATCGTCGCCAGCATCCTGCTCGCCTTCGGCGTCGGCTCCTGGCCGGGAATGGGCTTCGACGGCATTCCGCTCGGCACCGTGATTGCGCAGTACAGCGGCCTGGCCTTCGGCCTGTGGGTGTGCAAGCACAAATACGGCCGGGACATCCTCGGCCTGCTGCGCCGCGAGGACGTCACCGCACTGCGCCACGACGGCACGATGCGGAGTTTCTTCCGGATGAACCTCGACCTGCTCGGCCGCTCTTTCTTCTTCATCCTCATCTACATCGGCTTCACGATGATCAACGCCGGCTTCGGCGAGATGATGCTCGCCTGCGGCTCCATCATGATGCAACTGCTGATGTTCTTCAGCTATTTCACCGACGGATTCGCCTACGCGGGCGAGGCCCTGGCGGGCCGCTTCATCGGGGCGCGCGACGCCGGGATGCTGCGCAAGAGCATCCGCTACGTGTTTGTCTGGAGCATGGGGATCGGCATTTTCTTCATCCTCATCTACGCGCTGGCCGGCACGCCGGTCGTGCGGCTGCTGACCTCCGACGCGACGGTCGTCGACGCCTGCCGGCAGTTCCTGCCGTGGCTGCTGCTGATGCCGCCGCTCGGCTGCGCCGCCTTCACCTGGGACGGCATCTACATGGGCGCCACGGCCACGCGCGCCTTCCGCGACGCGATGGGCGGCGCCGCGGCGGCCTTCTTCGCCGTCTGGTTCGTCGGCAAATGGCTCTTCCAACCAGTCGGGGCGACCGCCCTGCACTGGCTCTTCGCGGCCTACTTCGCGCACCTCGCCTTCCGGACCCTCTGGCTCACCGTCCGCCACCGCCGCGAGGTCCTGGGCGCCATCCCGGACAATCCTTAGGAATCATGGAATAACACGAAACGGCCCTCCCATTTCCGGGAGGGCCGCTTCGATTCTGTCGGACGTCTGCGCTAGATGAAGATGTAGCGCAAGATGAAGAGGACGGCCAGGACCCACATCGGGACGGAGATTTCCTTGACGCGGCCAGCGATGGCGTGGGTGATCACGTAGGCGATCACGCCGATCAGGATACCGTCGGAGATGCTGTAGGCAACCGGCATCATGATGATGGTCAGGAAGGCCGGGATGCTCTTGCAGTAGTCGTCCCAGTGGATGCGCTTGATGGAAGGCATCATCATCACGCCGACGATCACCAGCGCGGGAGCCGTAGCGGCGCTCGGGATGGAGAGGAAGATCGGCGAGAAGAACAGCGCGAGGGCGAAGCACACGGCCGTGGCGAAAGCCGTGAGGCCGGTGCGGCCGCCGGCGCCGACGCCCGCGGCGCTCTCGACGTAGGTCGTGGTGGTGGAGGTACCGAGGCAGGCACCGGCCACGGTGGCGACGGAGTCTGCCATGAACATCTGCTCCATGCCCTCGACCTCGTCACGCTCGACCAGACCGGCACCCTGGTGGACGCCGATGATCGTGCCCATCGTGTCGAACATGTCGACGAACAGGAAGGTGAACACGACCACGAGCATGTTCCAGCTGAAGATCTGGGAGAACTCGAACTGGCAGAAGATCGGGGAAATGCTGGAAGGCAGGGACAGGAGCTGGACGGAACCGGCGTCGTTGTGCGACAGCTGGGTGATGGCAGCGCCCGTGGCGGGATCCTTGATCACCAGGCCGATGAGCGTGGTGACGATGATACCGATCAGGATGCCGCCCTTGACCTTGAGCATCACCAGGCCGGCCGTGATCATCAGGCCGATGATGGCGACCAGCGCCGTGCCGTGGGTGATGTCGCCGAGGGTCACGAGCGTGGCGTCGGAGTTGACGATGATCCCGGAGTTCTGCAGGCCGATGAAGGCGATGAAGAGGCCGATACCGGCACCGATGGCCTTCTTGAGCGTGCCCGGAATGGCATTCAGCAGCCAGGTGCGGACCTTGGTGAGCGTCAGGATGATGAAGAGGATACCCTCGAGCAGGACCGCCGTCAGGGCGAACTGCCAGGAGTAGCCCATCGTCAGGCAGACCGTGTAGACGAAGAAGGCGTTCAGGCCCATGCCCGGGGCGAGGGCGAACGGTTTCTTGGCATAGATGGCCATCACCAGCGTACCGATGATGGCGGCCAGGGCCGTCGACGTGAAGACGGCGCCGCCCGGCATGCCGTCCAGGGCGCTGAAGATGTTGGGGTTGACGGCCAGGATGTAGGCCATCGTCAGGAACGTGGTGATACCGGCGATGATCTCGGTACGCACACTATGCTTGCCGGCCTCGAAGCCGAAAGCCTTGTTCAGGAAGTTAGCCATGGCGCGCGGGGATTAGAAGACCCACTTGAGGCCGGCGCAGGGACGGGCCCAGAAACCCTTGGCAGTACCGAAATCGTAGGAGAGCTCTACCTCGCCGCCGATGTTGAGATTGTCACAGCCGAAGTGCTGGCCGATGTTGTACCAGAGCTGGGGCTCGGAGATGAACACGGTGTGGGACTCCGTCGGAATGATGGTGCCGTTGTGGTCGGCGAAGAGCATGTGGTCCTCCCACCAGAAATCGGCGAAGCCGCTGAAGCGGAGGCCCTTGACGCCGAAGATGTCCTGCATGCCCCAGACGAAGGTGAACTGCAGCGGAGCCTGCTGCGTAGCGCCCAGGATATTCTTGTAGAGCACCTTGAAGTTGAAAGTATTGCTGAAGTCGGCGCTGTGCAGGAAATAATCGAATCCACCCAGGAACGCATGGTTGATACCATAGCCGAGGCCAAGGCCGCCGTTGTATTCCACCTGCAGGCTCAAAGCGCCAAGTGCGGAATCCTGCCAGAAATTCAGGCAGCGGGCGATTTCAAAGTAGGTAGAGGACGGAGAAACATTCTTGTTTTGCGCATCTTTACCGTTGTAATCGTAGTCGATGAAGAAGAAGGTGTTGCCCCAGTTGTCGTTGTAGAAGCCCTCGAGGGTTGTGGTTACGTGCTGGCGATCAGACCCGAAATCATAGAAGATCTGGAGATTGGTCTGTGCCTTCGCTCCTTGAGCAAACAGCATTGCGGCCGCGGAGACCGCCATCAGGATTACTTTTTTCATGCGTTGTTGTGTATTTGGGTTAGTGTTATGTCAAACCTTGATCACGGAATCCACTTCCACTCCGGCAGGCAGCTTCGCGCGGCCGTTCAGCTCCTCGATCTCGATGATGAAGTTGATCAGCGTCTTCTTGGGATGGAACTGCCCCACCAGGCGGGCTGCGGCGGCGACCGTGCCGCCTGTGGCGAGGAGGTCGTCGTGGATCAGGACCACGTCGTCGGGCGTGATCGCATCGCGGTGGATCTCGATGGTGTCGTGACCGTATTCCTTGTCATAGGTCTCGCTGAGCGTGTCGGCGGGAAGTTTGCCCGGCTTGCGCGCCATCACGAATCCGGCGCCCAGGCGGACGGCCAGGGACGGCCCCATCACGAATCCGCGGGACTCCATGCCCACCACCTTGGTGATGCCCTTGTCCTTGTAGAGTTCGTAGAGGATGTCGTCCAGCTCGCGCAGACACGCTGCGTTCTTGAACATGGTGCTCACATCCCAAAACAAAATGCCCTTCACAGGGAAATCCGGAACGGTCCGGAGGTTGGCTTTCAAATTTTCAACACTCATAAGATAATACTAACAACATACGAAGATAACGTTTTTCTGCGAGAAAACCATCCGCCCCGATACGTTTTTCGGCACCCAATATGCGCCGTTCGGCAAGAATGCTTATCTTTGTGATGATTATGCAGAAAAGAAGTAGTAAAGGCCGGAAGACATCCCCGAGAAAGAGATCCGGCGCCAGCAAGAAAGAGTGTCCGATGTTCGTCGGACGCGTGCAGATGACCCGCGAAGGGTACATCTTCGTCATCATCGACGGCCAGGACGACGATGTCTTCGTCAAGGCCCCCAAGACCCGCCACGCGCTGCACGGCGACACCGTGCGCGTGGCCGTCACCCGGCAGAAGGCCGGGGACAAGCGCCGCGAAGGCGAGGTGGTCGAGATCCTCGAGCGCTCGCAGAAGCCTTTCGTGGGCTATTACCATACCGTCGGGGCCCAGGCCTGGGTCCTGATGCAGAGCAAGACGATGCCCTACGACATCCAGGTGGACGCCGAAGCGGCCGCGGCCCTCGGCGCGCAGGCCGGGATGAAGGTCGCGGCGGTCGTGGACCACTGGGAGCGGCGAGAGCCGGGTCCCTGGGGGCACCTGACCGACGTGCTCGGCGTGCCGGGAGACAACGATACCGAGATGCACGCCATCCTGGCGGAGTTCAACCTCCCCTACCGTTTCGATCCCGAGGTGGAGAACGCCGCCGACAAGATTTCCGACGAGATCACGGAAGCCGACCTCAAGGGTCGCAAGGATTTCCGCAATACGTTTACTTTCACCATCGACCCGGCGGACGCCAAGGATTTCGACGACGCGCTGTCGTTCAAGCCGCTGCCCAACGGCAACTACGAGGTCGGCGTGCACATCGCCGACGTGTCTTATTACGTGCGTCCCGGCTCGCCCGTGGACAAGGAGGCCCGCGAGCGCGGCACATCCGTCTATCTGGTGGACCGCACGGTCCCGATGCTTCCGGAGAAGCTCTGCAACAAGCTCTGCTCGCTGCGCCCGCACGAGGAGAAGCTGGTCTTCTCGGCGGTCTTCGAGATGACGCCCAAGGCCGAGATCCGCTCGCGCTGGATCGGCCGCGCCGTCATCAACTCCGACTACCGCCTCAACTACGACCAGGCGCAGGAGATCATCGAAGAGAAGGCCACGGACGCCGAGCCGAAGCTCGTCGAGGCCATCCAGACGCTGCACAAGCTGGCGACGATCCTGAAGCAGAACGAGCGGAAGAACGGCGCCATCGACTTCGACCGTCCCGAGATGAAGGTCGAGGTGGACGAGAAGGGCAAGCCGGTCCGCGTCTATCAGAAGATATCCAAGGAGGCCAACTGGCTGATCGAGGAGTTCATGCTCCTGGCCAACCGCACGGTGGCCGAATTCGTGGCCACGGGCGGCCAGATGAACGGCGTGCCGCAGAAGAACGCCAAGACCTTCGTCTACCGCGTCCACGGCGAGCCCAACGAGATCAAGCTCGAGAACCTCTACACCTTCGCCAAGGGCTTCGGCTACCGCATCCCGACCGAGCAGCAGGGCGGCCACGCCACGGCCAAGACCCTCAACCAGCTCCTCGAGTCCGCCAAGGGCAAGCCCGAATTCGCCGCCCTGGAGAACCTCGCCCTGCGGGCGATGGCCAAGGCCTGCTACAGCACCGACAACATCGGCCACTACGGCCTGGCGTTCAAGTTCTACACGCACTTCACTTCCCCGATCCGCCGCTACCCCGACCTGATGGTCCACCGCCTGCTGGCGCTCTATCTGGACGGCGCGGAGAGCCGCAAGAAGGACAAATTCGAGGAGGAATGCCGCTACGCCTCCGAGCGCGAGCTCGTGGCCGCGGACGCCGAGCGCACCTCCACGAAATACAAGCTCGTGGAGTTCATGATGGACAAGATCGGAGAGGAATACGACGGACACGTGTCCGGCATCACCGAATGGGGCATGTACGTCGAGATCGAGCCGACCAAGATCGAGGGCATGATCTCCGTGCGCGACATCAAGTCCGACTTCTACGAATTCGACGAGCCGCGGTATCGGCTCGTCGGAAAACGTCGTCACAAGCAATTCTGCCTGGGTGATCCTGTGCGGATCAAGGTCAAGAGCGCCAACCTGGAGCAGCGCCTGCTCGACTACGAACTCGTCGAGCCCGCGGCTCCGGCGGAGCAGGCATCAGAGGTGGGTCGTGAGGAAACGGGCGCTCCCGTCGCGCCCGTCGCCCGGAAGCGGAAGCGCAGATAAGGCGCCGTCGGCCGCCGGCACGAGCACGGCTTCGCCGGGCGAAAGGACGGTCTCGTCCTGCGCCGTGCGCAGCCGAACCTGCCCGGACACGCCGATCACGATCAAGAATCCTTTGTCATCCCCGGCCCGGCCGGGGATTGTCATTTCCCGCGTGAGCTCGAAGAGCTCCGTGGTGAAATACGGGCAGCGCACCAGCTCCACGGCCGCATCGCGCTGCATCCGGTATTTCGTCCGGTATTCCGGATACACCCGATAGTCGATCGCATCCTTCGCCTCCTGCGTGTGCAGCTGGCGCGGTTTGCCGTCCAGGCCGAGGCGGCCATAATCATAGATGCGGTAGGTGAGGTCGGAGGTCTGCTGGATCTCGGCCAGGAAGCATCCGCCGCCGATGGCGTGGATGCGGCCGGCCGGCAGGAAGAAGACGTCGCCGGGCGCGACGGCATGCTTTGCGAGCACGTCGGTGATGCGGTCTTCCTCCACCAGGCGGACATAATCGTCCGGGGTGATGCTTTCCTTCAGGCCGGACATCAGGCTGGCGCCGGGCGCGGCGTCGATCACATACCACATCTCCGTCTTGCCGTTGAGGCCGTACCGGGCCATCGCCAGCTTGTCGTCGGGATGCACCTGGACACTCAGGTCCTGCTTGGTGTCGATGAATTTGATCAGCAGTGGGAACTGACCGGGGTAGATTTCGGTGATCTTCTTGCCCGCTTCGGGGCCTTCCGCCACCACCGATTCGTCGCCCGGGACACCGGAGAGCACCCAGCTCTCCGTGCCCCAGACCAACGTCTTGAGTATTGGCGTGAATTTATACATGTTCCTTTAGATGAGCGGTTCGGCCGTCATCGCCGCAGGCTGCGGGATGCCCATCAGCTTGAGGATGGTCGGCGCCACGTTGCACAGGGCGCCGTCCTTGACGGTCTTCACCTCGTCGCCGGCGTTCATCACGACGAACTGCACGGTGTTGAGGGAGTGGGCCGTGTTGGGCGTACCGTCCGGGTTGACCTCATAGTCGGCGTTGCCGTGGTCGGCGGTCAGCAGGACGACGTAGTCGTGGGCGATGGCCGCCTCGACCACCTTGCCGACGAGCTTGTCGATGCACTCGACCGTCTTGGTGACGGCGGTGTAGACGCCGGTATGGCCCACCATGTCGCCGTTGGCGAAGTTCAGGATGATGAGGTCCTCCTTGTCGGTGTTGATGGCGTCGATCAGCTTCTCGGCCACCTCGGGAGCGCTCATCTGCGGCAGGAGGTCGTAGGTCGGGACCTTCGGGGAATTGACCAGGATGCGGTCCTCACCCTCGAACTGCAGCTCGCGGCCGCCGTTGAAGAAGAAGGTCACGTGGGCGTATTTCTCCGTCTCGGCGATGCGCAGCTGGCGCTTGCCGGCCTTGGAGACCGTCTCGCCCAGGGTGTCGTTCACCAACTCCTTGTCGAAGAGGATGTGGACACCGGTGAAGGAGGCGTCGTACGGCGTGAGGCAGCAGTAGTAGAGCGGGAGGGTGTGCATGCCCTCTTCCGGCATATCCTTCTGCGTGAGCACGGAAGTGAGCTCACGGGCGCGGTCGTTGCGGAAGTTGTAGAAGATGATGGCGTCGCCCTCTTCGATCCTGGCGAGGGGCGCGCCGTCCTTGGTGATGACGATCGGCTTGACGAACTCGTCGGTCACGTCGGCGTCGTAGGACGCCTGGATGCCGTCGATGGCGGACTCGAAAGCCGCGCCCTTGCCCTCTACGAGCAGGTCGTAGGCCTCCTTGACGCGGGCCCAGCGCTTGTCGCGGTCCATCGCGTAGAAGCGGCCGCACACGGTAGCGATCTTGCCCGTGGTCTCGGCCATCTTCTGCTCGAGCTCCTGCAGGAAGCCCTTGCCGCTGCGCGGGTCGGTGTCGCGGCCGTCCATGAAGGCGTGGACATAGACCTGGTCCAGGCCGTACTCCTTGGCGACGCGGAGGAACTCATAGACGTGCTCCAGGGAGGAATGCACGCCGCCGGCGGAGGTGAGGCCCATCAGGTGGAGCTTCTTGCCGGAGTTCTTGACGTAGTCATAGACAGCCTTGATCTCGGGGTTGTCGAGGAATTTGTGGTCACGGACCGCCATGTTGATCTTGACGAGGTCCTGGTACACCACGCGGCCGGCGCCGAGATTCATGTGACCGACCTCGGAGTTACCCATCTGCCCGTCGGGCAGGCCGACATACTCGCCGCAGGCCTGCAGGTGGCCGGCGGGATATTTGGCGCGCAGGCCGTCGATCACCGGCGTGCCCTGCGCCCAGATGGCATTGGAATAATCGTGTTTGCCCTCGCCCCAACCGTCGAGGATCATCAGAAGTACTTTCCTGTTCATATCTATCTTGTTTTTGTATTAACTAACCGAAGTCGCCGCCATAAGGCGGATCCATCCTGCAAAGATAACAAAAATAAGGATTGCTTCCCGCGGGAAACAATCCTTATTTGTAGCTATTTAACCGAACCGGCTAGTCGATCAGGCCACGGGCGCGGAGGGCGGCCGTGTTGTCCGGCTCGCGGCCGGCGAAGCTCTTGTAGAGCGTCATCGGCTCCTCGGAGCCGCCCTTCTCCAGGAAGGTCTCCTTGAACTTCTTCGCGAGCGCGAGGTCGTACGGACCGTCGGGCGAAGCGGCGAAGATGCTGAAGGCGTCCTTGTCGAGCACCTCGGACCACAGGTAACCATAGTAGCCGGCGGCATAGCCGCTGGAGAAGATGTGGTTGAAGTAGGTCGAACGGTAGCGGAAGGTGATCTCCGGGATCAGGCCGATCTCGTCGGCGATCTGCTTCTCGAAGGCGTCGATGTCGACACCCTTCGTCGAAGACAGCTCATGCCAGCGCATGTCGAGGATGGAGGCGGCGCAGAGCTCCGATGTCATGAAGCCCTGGTTGAACTTCTTGGCGGCCAGGATCTTCTGGACGAGCTCCGCGGGGATGGTCTCGCCCTGCGCGTTCTTGGCGTAGCGGGCGAGCATTTCGGGCCGGAAGGCCCAGTTCTCGTTGAACTGGGAGAACATCTCCACGAAGTCGCGGGTGACGTTGGTGCCGCTCACCGAAGCGTAGTGGCACTTCGTCAGCAGCCCGTGCAGGGCGTGGCCGAACTCGTGGAAGGCCGTCTCGACGTCGTCGATGGAGAGCTGGTCGTCGGAGAAATTGCAGACGTTGACGATGATCGGGCGGACTTCGTTGCCGTCGGCGTCGACATACTGCTCGCGGACGTTGTTCATCCACGCGCCGCCGCGCTTGCTGGCGCGGGGCTTATAGTCGGTCGTGAAGATGCCCAGCAGGGAACCGTCCTCGGCCGTGACCTTGTAGGCGCGGACCTGCGGATTGTACACGGGGACGTCCTCGAGGCGTTCGAAGTTGACGCCGTAGAGGATGTGCGCGTTGGTGAAGATGCCGTTGACCACGCTGTCGATCTGGAAGTAAGGCTTGGTCAGCGACTCGTCCAGGTCGTATTTGGCCTTGCGGACCTTCTCGGCGTAGTACCACCAGTCCCAGGGCTCGATCCTGGAGCCGGCCGGCAGCTTGCCCGCCTTGACGTCCTGGTCCATCACGGCCTGCATGTCGGCGAGCTCCGCCTTGGACTTGGCCACGGCGGCCTTCATGATGCCGGCGAGGAAGTTGTCCACCGTCTCCGGGGTGCCGGCCATCTTGTTGGACAGGATATAGGCGGCCGCATTAGGATAGCCCAGGATCCGGGCCTTCTCGGCGCGCAGGTCGAGCACCTCCAGCAGGAGCTGGCGGTTGTCGTATTCATTGCCGCGGTGGCCGCGGGAAGTGTAGGCCTCGTTGTACTGGCGACGCAGCTCGCGGTCCTCCGTGGTGGTCATCTTGTCGGGATAGGCGGCCACGCTGAAGCCGAACTTCTCCAGGAAGTCGTTGGACTCGGCCAGGATGTTGTTGCCGATCTTCTGCGTCTTGGCGGCGATGTCGGCGTTGATCTGGCGCAGGCGGGCCTGCTGCTCCTCCGGCAGGCCGATGCCCTCGCGCTCGAAGCCGTCGAAATGCTTCTTGAGCGCCATCTGCTGCTCGCGGGTCAGGCCGCTCTGGTCGGCGTGATAGACGGCCGCGATGCGGTTGTAGAGCGCCTTGTTGAACGAGAGGTTGTTCTCGTGCTCGCTCATCAGCGAGATGAACTCGTCTTCGATGGCGGCCAGCGCGTCGGTGCGGTCGGTCTCGGTGATGTTGTAGAACACGCCCGTGACCTTGGCGAGGATGCTGCCGGAGAGCTCCAGCGGCGCGATGGTGTTCTCGAAGGTCGGCGCGTCCGGGTTGGCGGTGATGGCGTCGATCTCGGCGTTCTGCTGCTCGATGCCGGCCTTGACGGCCGGGATGAAGTCGGAAGGAAGGATCTGCTCGAACGGCGGGATGCCGTAGGGGGTGTCCCATTCGGTCAGGAAGGGATTGGTGCGGTTGTTCTGGCAGGCTGTCATGGCAAGGACGATGGCTGCGGAAGCAATGATTCTTTTCATTTATTTACTCAAAATAATATACGTGGGATAGTGGTCGGAATAGCCGTTGATGAACTGCCCGCCGGAGAAGGTCCGGAAGGGCGTGCCGGCATAGCGGCCCTCCTGCTGCGTGAGGAAGGGCGGATTGAAGACGTAGCCGTAGTGCGTGGCGTCGCTCCGGAGGATGTGCAGGCTGCCCTGCGCGTCGACGTCCGTCAGGGCGGCGCCCACGAAGATGCAGTCGAAGATGTTCCACTCGCCGTGGTATTCCTCCGTGCCGAAGCCGTCCTTGTGCATCCGCAGGAACGGCGAGAACAGGTCGCCCTCCTGCATCTCCGCGATGGTCTCGCGGCCGCGCAGATAGTCCGTCATGCAGACGTCCTCCGGGTTGTCGTTCATATCGCCCATCACCACGACGTTGATGCCCGGGAAACGCTTCTCCAGGGCCAGGATGTCGTCACGGACGATCTCCGCGGCCCGGCAGCGCAGGTCGGCGCCCTTGCCGCCCGTGCGCGAAGGCCAGTGGCAGACGTAGACGGCCAGCGGCTCGCCGGCCAGCTCGCCGCGCACGCAGAGCACGTCGCGCGTCTTGAACGCGCGCTGCTCCTCGGGCGTCTTCTCGAAGACGATGCCGCTGCGCGAATTGAAATCGTAGGGCAGCGTGCGGGTCTCCGTCACCCGGAAAAAGTCGGGCCGGTAGAGCAGCGCGCAGTCGATGCCGCGCGTGTCCGGGCCCTCCACGTGGACGAACTTGTAGCCCGCTTCCGCGATCTCTTCGCGCGCGACGAGATCCGCGAGCACGCGGGCGTTCTCGACCTCGGCGAGGCCCAGCAGGGCGTGCCAGCGGCCGTTCTTCTCCGACATCGCGCGGATCACAGAAGCGATGTTGGAGAGCTTCTTCTCATACTTGTCGGGCGTCCAGGCGTTCTCCCCCTGCGGGGTGAAGGCCTGGTCGTTCTTGCCCCGGTCGTGCTCCGTGTCGAAGAGGTTCTCCACGTTGTAGAAGCCGACCACGTAGGCGTCGTCGGGGATGACGGGCGCGCAGCCCGCCAGCAGCAGGGCCGCCCAGAGAATCAGGATCAATCTCTTCATACGCGCCTAGTTGTTCCACCACCAGGCCACGTCGGCGGGGTTCTGCGCCTCCACGCTGGCCTGGACGTCGGCGGGGAGATTCACGAAGAAGTCCACGCCCACCTTCTTCTCCAGGTCGTCGATGCTCATCGACATCTCCTTCTTGATACTGGAGGACTTGTTCTCCTTGTTCTCGAACCAAAAAGCCACGGAGGAATAGTTGTTGTCCTTTTTGGACAGGCGCAACAGAGCCTTGTAGTAGCCTCTCGGGACGGTGATTTTCTTGCCGTCGCTGTCCTCTGCCGTTTCCGTGCTGTCACCCACATAGCAACCCGTCACGACATAGAGCGTGTCGGTGTCGGCGTTGCAGGCCCAGGCACGGACCTTGTCTTCCAGTTTTTCCCAGGCATTGGAGTTGAGGTCGCTGTCCTGCGGGGTCATGTTTGTACTGAAAAAGGTCTCGATGTTCAGGCGCCAGTCGAGGCGGTCGGCCGAAGGAATCTGATGCCCGCGGTCGTATTTCTTTCCGAGGCTGCTCTCCTTGTAGCCCTTCGGGAGATATGCCTGCTGACTGCGGTCAAGAAGCGGATCCATCGGGAAAGCGGATTCCTCCATACGCTTGCCGCTGCCAATGTTCCCGCTGTGCAACGGATAAGCCACCCAACTCGATACGAAATGATCGTAGTCGAAATAGGCGGCATAGCTGCGCTTCCCATCCAAGGTGCTATGGATCAGCAGGTCCTGCCCGTCGTCGGCCTTCGTGGCCGGAAGTTCCATCCACTTGGCCGACGTAGAGGCGACCTTCTGGCCCAGCCGGTACGCGCCCGCCTGACGGGAGACAAAATATGCCGGGATATTCCCGCCCGCCTGGGCGGCTTTGTTATACTCGCTGCGCAGGGTCTTGATCGTTACCTTGTCGCCGGGCTTCAGACCCAGTTTGGAGAAAGACTGGTCATTCTTCTCCACCTGCTTCTCACAGAGGCCATAGACATAGATATAACCCGTCTCGTCCGCCATGAAGAAATTGCCGTAGTGCTCCTCTGGCAGGGAAACAATCTCGCCGGTCAGTTCATACCATTCGGTCGTGCTCACCGGCCTGTTGCGGAAATCCCGGATGGTGAACTTCGGCGGCACGACGACCGGCTTGCCGGCCTGGCGGACGCCGATCACCCGGGACAGCTCGCCGGCCGTCAGCGTCAGGCTGGCGGTCCGCTCCGCCTCGGCTTCGTTGGCCGACACGGACACGTTCACCCGCTGGTAGGAGTCGGACGGTCCGCCGGACGCGGGCGCGACCGTGACCCAGTCCGCATCGGAGCGGAGGGTCCAGTCGCGGTTGGTCAAAAAGGATATTTCCTGCTGCCCGGCAGCCGCTTCGAATGCGACCTGATTGCTCAGGAGCGTCAGGGCGGCGGGCTTGGTGCAGGCCACCGCGGCGGCGGCCAGCACGCAAAATATAATCAGATGTCGAATGGTTTTCATAACTTACGAAATTACTGCTTTTCTCAGAAGAATGCAAAAAAGACGAAAGGAGCCGGCCCCGTCGGGGTCGGCTCCTTCATCAGATACACCGGAAAGGATTACTCGGTCTTGCCGTTGAGGCTGTAGATGTAGGCTTTGTTGCCGACGGTCTCGGACGTGCCCTTGTAGGTGGTCAGCGGACCACAGAGCATCACCTTGTCACCGACAGCGATCTCGGCGTCGCCGGCGACCCACTTGCGGTTGCCCAGGTAGAGCACGCGGTAGGCCTCGAAGTCCTTGGCCAGGTCGTTGTTGAAGGCGCCGGTGCTGGAGATCCAGAAGGAGGCGTTGCCATACTCGGCGTTGAACTGGCCGTTGTTGACGATCTGGGAGACCGTACCGGACACATAGACGTTGGAAGCCGGAGCGGCGGTGGCGGCAGCGATGGCGCCCTCGGCCGTGAACGGCGCGGCGAGCGTACCGATGCCCTCAGCCTCGGAGGAGACACCGTTGATCTTGTAGATATAAGCCTTGCTGCCGGAAGTCTCGGCCGTGCCCTTGTAGACGGTCAGCTTGCCGCAGAGGATGACCTCGGCGCCGACGGCGATCTGGGCGTTGCCCTCGACCCAGCCCTTGTTGTCGAGCCAGAGGACGCGGTAAGCCTCGAAGTCCTTGGAGAGGTCTTCGTTGTAGACACCGTCGCTGGAGATCCAGAAGGTGGCGTTGCCATAGGAACCGAACTCGCCCTTGTCAGCGATCTTGGAGACGATACCCTTCACGTAGAAGTCCTTGGCGGTCTCGCCACCGAGCTTGGTGACGTACTCGATCGCCTCTTCCACGGTGAACGGCAGGGCCAGGGAACCGGTGGCGCCGAGCTGCGTGATGGCAGCCTCGGTGGAGTACTCCTTGGTGCCGTCCGTGGTGCGGAAGGTCAGGGTCGCATCGCGCGGGCCGGCCATGTTCTCCTTGGCGGAGAAGGTGACGGTGTTGCCCGCGATGGAGGAGATGGACAGCCAGGACTTGGCGGCCTCGGGGACGTCGACGAAGACGCCATTGCCCTTGTTCTTCAGGGTCACGGACACCTCACCGCCATCGGAAGGGATGGTGGCGTCCTCCGGGTCGATGGACTCGACGCTGATCAGGGACTTGTTGAGGACCGTGATGATGGCGGCGATACCGGCGTCCTTGTTCTGGACGGTCTCCGGAGTGCCCTTGTAGCTCATCAGCTGGCAGATGATGGTCACCTCGTCACCGACGGCGAACTCGTCGCCCGTCTCGATCGGGGCACCGTTGACACCCAGGCCACGGTAGACCTGGAGGCTCTTGTCAGAGTCGAACTTGCCGTCGTCGGAAATGTAATAGGTGGCGTTGTGGTAATCGACGCTCATGTCGATCATCTTGCAGATGACGCCCTTGACGCAATACTCGCCGTCGACATTGTAGCTGCCGCCGTCACCCTTGTCGACCGCCTTGATGAGCGCGAGCGCATCGGCGACGGAGATCACCTTGAGCTCGGCCTTCTGGGCGTACTGGATAACGTTGATATACTGCGTCTTGCCGCCGCAGAGGAGCTTCAGCTCAGCCGTGTTGGTCGTCTTGGTCTCCGGAGCGGAGAAGACGATGTGATACTCACCCGCCCCGCCCTTGTTCGGCTTGACGGTCAGCCAGGAAGGAATGGAGGCCTCGTCGATCTCCCAATCGTAGTTGGCGACGATGTCAATGGCGTCCTCGCCGCCCTTGACGTCGATGGACACATAAGACTCCGAAACCTGAATCTCGGAAAGAGTGCCGATCTTCTCCTGCACGCAACCGGTGGCGAGGGAGAGAAGCAACGCTGCAATAAGATATCTGAATTTCATATTCGTAAGGAGTCAGATTAGTTGAACATATACTTGATACCGATGGAGGCGTACCAGCACTGGCCAAGGCCCGTAGCATAGGTCCAGGTCTGCGTGTTGCCGCTCACGGCCGCCGGCGTGGAGAAGGTCGGATAACCCTCGGCGTCGACACCCTCGTACTGGAGGATGCGGCCCTCGTTGAGGCTGGCGTTCATGAACTTGGCGACACCCCATTCGGAGTTGAACATATTCAGCACGTTCTTGATGTCGAGGCTGAGCTGCAGGGTATTGCGGCTGCTGCCGATCTTCACGGAGAAGTCGTGCTTGTAGCTGAAGTCCAGACGGTGCGTCCAGGGAGAATACACGCTGTAGCCCTCGGCGTACTGACCCTGGTGCTTGCTCAGGTAGGCATCGTTGTGGACGAAGTCCATGAAGCGGGTAGCGTCGTCGTTGGACACGAAGCGGAAGGAACCGTCGGCCACCTGCTCGTCCGTCGGGATGAAGAGGGAGTCGTACTTGTAGTTGTCACCGTTCATGTCGTTGGTCAGCAGGTAGGAGTAGTTGTAGCCACCGCGCCAGCCTTCGTAGATGAAACTGTAGTGGTTGCCGCTCTTGTCGCTGTGGGTCAGGGACGCCACGAAGCGGTCAGGCGTGTTGTTCTTGGAGGCGTGGAGCTGCGTGTAGTTCGGACCGGCGACGGTCGGCACGTAGTTGAAGATGGATGCCGGGTCGGAACCAGGCAGGGAGGTGAGCTCCTTGTTCATCACGTGGGTGTAGTAGGCCATGATGTTGAGGCCCTCGACCGGCGTCATGTTGAAGGAGATGCTGCCGGAGTAGGAGTATCCGAGGTGCGTGTTGGTCAGCACGTAAGCCGGGGAAGAGGTGTAGCGGTAGTCCGTCGGGTAGTTCGGACGGTTGTCAGCACCGTTGAAGCGGGCGAAACCGTTCACCGGCTTCATGTTCCAGTCTTCCATGTTGGCGGCGTTGATGTTCTGGTTGAACATACCCTCGACCGTCACGGAGAACGGGAAGGACGTCGGGAACACGTAGTCGATGGCCAGCGCGGTCTTCCAGACCTGCGGCATCTTGAAGCTCGGATCCACGGCGGCAAGCTTGTTGGGGATCTTGCCGTCCTCAGGAGTGATCTCCTGCGGGTAGCCCAGGCTGTACCACTTCTGGCGCATCGCTTCGCGGTCGACGATGAGGTCGCCGGCGAATGCGGCCAGGTTCGGGTCGGCGGAGGTCACCTTGCCTTCCTTATAGTAGGTGGTGATGATACCGTTGTACTGGTTCATCGAGGAGTTGGACGGCATGTTGGTGAAGAACACGAGCGGAACGCGGCCCAGGAAGAGACCGGTACCACCACGCACCTTCAGGGTCTTGTCGCCCAGGACATCCCAGGTGAAACCGACGCGCGGGGAGATGCTCGGCGCGGCGCCAGGCCAGCGGCCTGTATCGATGTGGCGGATATTGCCGTTGGCGTCCGGGTAGGACAGTTCATAGACGGCTTTATTCGTGATGATGTTGCTGTTGTCGAAGATGTAGGAATCGAGACGCAGGCCGGCGGTCAGCTTCAGCTTGTCGTTGACGGCCCACTCGTCCTGGGCATAGAGGCTGGCCTTGTGGTAGGTGACACGGCTGGCCGGATCGTCACGCATCAGGTTCTCATAACCGTAGGTGAAGTTCACGGTCTCCGGAGTCGCACCGTTCAGGAAGTCGTCCAGGGAGTTGTAGCGATAGTAACCGGTACCGTTACGCAGGTAGGCGTTGTCAGCCATCTGGTACTCATAGCCGAGACCGGCGGTGAGCTTGTGGTCACCGAGGAACATCGTGAAGTCGTCCTTGACGATGACGACGTCGTTGTGGTAGCCGTTCTGCCAGGTGAAGAGTTCATAACCGAGGGACATGTACGGGGTGATGGTACCGGTACCGTCCAGGATGTCGATGAACGGGAAGTAGGAAGAAGGCGTGTCACGGGACGTGTCAAGCTTGGAATAGGTGGCCAGGAACTGGTTCACCATATTGTCCGACAGCTTGCTGTTCAGGTCGAGGGAGAACGAGTGCACCAGGTTGTTCATGTTGTAGAACGCGTTGGCGAACGACATGGAGTACTGGGACAGACGGTACTCGGCGGTACGCTGACCGCAGTCGGAGGAGGTGCCGTTGGTATAGTTGCACTCCTTGGAGATCGTGTAGTTGTAGCGGAAGGCGAGCTTGTGGTTCTCGTTGATGTTCCAGTCGATACGGGCAAGGGCCTTCATGTTCATCTCGTTGCCGAGGAACTTGTCGTAGGAGCCGGTATCATAGCCGTACTTGTCCTTGACGAACTTCTGGACCTTCTGCATGTCAGCGACGGTCGTCCGGGAGATGAAGAGGTTCGGGTTGGCGACGCCGTCCGTGGAAGGCTGCCAGCGGGTGATCTGCTCCGGATGGGGGATGTACTCGAAGTTGACGAAGAAGAAGAGTTTGTTCTTGATGATCGGACCGCCGAGGGTCATACCATAAGTGGTGGTACGCTCGCGCTCGCGGTTGCCCTGCTCGACACCGGCGATGGTGTTGCCGCGCAGGAACTCGTTGCGGTGATAGATGTAAGCGCTACCCTTGAACGTGTTGGTACCGGACTTGGTGATGGCGTTGACGCCGCCGCCGATGAAGTTGTTCTGGCGGACGTCGAACGGAGAGATCACGACCTGCATTTCAGCGATGGCGTCGAGGGAGACAGGGTTGCCGCCGCCCGGGAGGTCGCCGGAAAGGCCGAAGTTGTTGTTGAAGTTGGCACCGTCGATCGTGAAGTTCGAAGAGCGGTTGTCAGCACCCATGAAGGTCATGCCGTTGCCGCCGTACGGGGACAGGCGCGTCACGTCGGTGAGGTTGCGGGTGACCGTAGGGAGTGCGGCGATCTGGCGGTTGTTGATGTTGGTCGCAGCACCGGTCTTCTCCGTGGCGAACTTGGTGGCCGCCTCGGAAATGACGATGGCCTCGCCCAGCATCTCCGCATCGTCGGCGAGGGTAGCGTTGAGCGCATAGTCCTCAGCGAGCGTCAGGGTGATGTCCGTGTAGGTCACGGTGGTGTAGCCCAGGCAGCTGACTTCGACGGTGTACGGGCCACCGGCACGCATACCGTTGATATAGAAACGGCCTTCAGCGTTGGCCACAGCGTAGTACTGGGAGCCGGAAGGGGTGTGGACCGCCACGACGGAAGCACCGACGACGGGCTCGCCCTGGGAGTCGGAAACCTTGCCGTTCAGCGTGGAGGTCGTCACCTGCGCAGCGGCAGACACGACAAAGAGCATTGCTGCGAAAGACAGCAACACACGCTTGCAAAAATGGTTCATCATGTTGATAATAAAGTAAAATTGAGTTACTTAACTGTCAATAACATAGTCAGGTTTGAGTACGCGCCGCAAAGATAGCTTACTAAATTGAATTGGACAAACCCTTTTTCCATTTTTTATCAATTTTATTGCTACCTTTGCAGCCGAATATTAACCTAACGAGGAGAGATTTGATTGCTTGCAACCTCGTCAAAAATGCTAAAAGAGATGAATCACCTTTTCACATCGGAGTCCGTCTCCGAAGGTCATCCCGACAAAGTCGCTGACCAGATTTCCGACGCCATCCTCGACGAATTCCTCCGGCAGGACCCGGAGGCCCACGTCGCCTGTGAGACCTTCTGCACCTCCGGCCTGGTGGTCGTGGGGGGCGAGGTCAATTCCGACAACGCCTACGTCGACATCCCCGCCACCGTCCGCCGCGTGATCGCGCGCATCGGCTACACCAAGGCCGAATACGGCTTCGACGCCTCTTCCTGCGGCGTCATCTCCACCATCCACGAGCAGAGCGCCGACATCGACCGCGGCGTGGCCCGCGAAGAGCCCGCCGACCAGGGCGCCGGCGACCAGGGCATGATGTTCGGCTACGCCAGCACGGACACGGAGGAATACATGCC
Organism: Bacteroidales bacterium WCE2004; assembly: GCA_900167895.1. Classification (NCBI taxonomy): domain Bacteria; kingdom Pseudomonadati; phylum Bacteroidota; class Bacteroidia; order Bacteroidales; species Bacteroidales bacterium WCE2004. The sequence goes on from FUZR01000004.1 coordinate 176,904, forward strand.
GCTCGCGCTGTCCCTCTCGCACAAGCTCCTGCAGACGCTCGCGGACATCCGCCACAACGAGCCGGAGCTGATGCCCTACCTCCGTCCGGACGCCAAGTCCCAGTTCACGATCGAGTTCACCGGCCGTCGCACGCCCGTGCGCGTGCATACCATCGTATTGAGCACGCAGCACGACGAGTTCGACACGGACGAGCGCATGCACGCGCGTATAGAGAAAGATGTGCGGGAGATCGTCCTCCCGCGCCTGATCGCCACGCTCCCCGAGCGCACGGCCAGGCTTTTCGACGACAAGTTCATCCTGCACGTCAACCCGACGGGCAAGTTCGTCATCGGCGGCCCCGCCGGCGACACCGGCCTGACCGGCCGCAAGATCATCGTGGACACCTACGGCGGTCGCGGCGCGCACGGCGGCGGCGCCTTCTCCGGCAAGGACCCGTCCAAGGTGGACCGCAGCGCCGCCTACGCCGCGCGCTACCTCGCCAAGAACCTCGTGGCCGCGGGCGTCGCGGACGAAGCGCTGGTGCAGCTGGCCTACGCCATCGGCGTGGCCGAGCCGGTCAGCGTGTTCGTGGACACCTACGGCACGCGCCATGCCGGCGAGTCCGACGCCGAGATCGCACTCAAGCTGCGCGAACTCTTCGACCTGCGCCCGGCCGCCATCACCAAGAAGTTCGGCCTGAAGAACCCGATCTACGAGCCGACCGCCGCCTACGGCCACATGGGCCGCAAGCCCTACGTCAAGGACGGCATCCAGTTCTTCGGCTGGGAGCTGCTGGACGGCGTGGACAGCATCAAGGAAGCCTTCGGCCTATGAGTTCCCGGGACAAGAAGCCCCAGCAGGTCCGCATCAACAACAAGCGGGCGTCGTACGACTACGAGTTCCTCGAGGAGTACGACGCCGGCATCGTGCTCGTAGGCACGGAGATCAAGTCCATCCGCGCCGGCAAGGCCTCCCTGCAGGACGCCTACTGCTATTTCTCCGGCGGAGACCTCTACGTGCGCGGGATGAACGTCGCGACCTATTTCTGGGCTTCCGCCTGGAGCAGCCACGAGCCGATGCGCGACCGCAAGCTCCTGCTCACCCGCCGCGAGCTCAAGCACCTCGCGCAGGCCGTCAAGACCAAGGGCCTGACCATCGTGGCCGTGCGCCTCTACATCGCCGACAACGGCTACGCCAAACTCCGCATCGCGCTCGCCAAGGGCAAGAAGGAATACGACAAGCGCGCCACCATCAAGGAGAAGGACATCCGCCGCGAGATGGAAAGAGAATAATCCCCCGCCCCATGCCCCGCCTCAAGCATAGCATCGTCGCCGAGCTGCCCGAACCCGAGCGGCTGGACGTCGCGCAGCTTGCGCGCGACTGCGCCTCCGGCGCCTGCGACCTCGTCGCCGTGGTCGGCCCCACCGCCTCCGGCAAGACCCGCTGCGCCGTGCGGCTCGCGGAGCGGCTGGGCGGCGAGATCCTTTCGGCGGATTCCCGCCAGGTCTACCGCGGGATGGACATCGGCACGGGCAAGGACCTCGCCGAATACGGCTCGGTCCCCTACCACCTCATCGACATCGCCGAGCCCGGTACGCAGTACAACGTCTGGCAGTACCAGCAGGACTTCGCGCGCGCCTGGGCGGACATCCGCGCCCGCGGCGCCGTGCCAGTGCTCTGCGGCGGCACGGGAATGTACGTCAACGCCGTCACGCGCGGCTATGATTTCTCGGAGAAAGTACCCCTGAGCGCGGCGCGAGAGAGGAATTCCGGCCGCGCCGACCTCCCCCAGCGGCCCTTCTTCATCGGCACGCTGGTCGACCGCGACACGCGCAACGCGCGCATCGACGCCCGCCTGGACGCCCGCCTGCAGGAAGGCATGGTGGACGAGATCCGCGGGCTGCTGGCGCGCGGCGTCCCCGCCGAGGCGCTCCTCGCCTACGGCCTCGAATACAAGTTCGTCACCCTCTACATCCAGGGCAAGCTCACCTACGACCAGATGCGCACGCAGCTCGCCACCGCCATCCACCAGTTCGCCAAGCGGCAGATGACCTGGTGGCGCGGCATGGAACGCAGCGGCGTCCGGATCCACTGGGTGGAGCCGGACGCCATCTGACCTTGCCTTCACGCACTATTCGTGCGGCAGGCCCAATTTGACCATATATCCCTCCTTGGGTCGGCTGTCGGGGACGGGCTCCAGACGCGGCCGGGGCGCGCCGGCGCGCTGCACCTTCACCCGCCGCGCGGCCTGGTAACCGCAGTGCGCAAGCGCCCGGGAGAGGAGCGTCTCTTCGGGGTCGCCGAGCTGGAAGCCGTCCAGCGGGTTCTCTTCCAGACGCTCATCCGGCGTCATGCCGTCCGGCATGCTGAGCGTCACGCCGTTCTTGTCGGCGTAGCGGGAAACCATCAGATAGAGGCCGGCCTTGGACGCATGTTTCATCGCCTCCTCGGCCTCGCGCGCCGAGAACTCGCCCGACTTCCGCGCCTCTTCGAAATACTCCGACGACGCATTCACGATGCCGGCGCAATACTTCCCGTGCGTCTTCGTACCGATCAGATAGACAGGCATATAGGGCTTCAGCGAACAGAGCAGCGCCTCCGACGCGGAAGCCGTATCTTCGCCGACAAGCGCGAACACCCGCTGGCAGCCGATATTGGCGTCCGCCGTGCTGAAGCTATACTTCTCCCCGCGGCTGCCGGTGAACTCGAAATCCTGCCGGAAAAACGTGCGGGTGTCCAACCCGTTGCGCTCCAGATATCTTTCCACGAAGCTGTTGTACACTTCCGTCGCGAGCAGCTCCCCGGCCCGGACCGACGCTTCCGGCGCAATCATCGATGCCAGCATCTCTTCCGTCAGCACATAGCCGCCCGTATTGTAGCGCAGGTCCAGGATAAGGTCCGTGACGCCGGCCTGGCGGAACGACCTGCAGGCCTCGATCAGGTCGGCATAGGACTCGAGCGTGAAGCTGGAATAGAACAGATAGCCCGCCTTCCGGCCCCCGCAGTCGAAGACCCGGGCCTGGCCGACGGGATTCTCATACATCTCGACGGCCGCCGGCAGCGTGACGTTGCGGCCGTCATACAAGGTCAGGGCCACGGGCGCGCCGTTCAGCGCTTCCGAGAGGACCTTGGAATAATTCTCGACCGTCATCGTGGCGCCGTTGACCTTCATGATCACGTCGCCCCGCTTCAGACCTGCCTTCCGGGCCGGCCCGTCCGCATAGGTATAGAGGACGACGGCCACGATCTGGCTACGCGTCTCATCCGCATACATCAACTGCATATTCACCGCATAGGTCCCCGAGCTGACGCCGTTGAGGCCGTTCACGAACGCCTCGTAATCAGGAATCATCTGGGTCCAGCGGTCGACCTCGTTGCCGGCCGCGTCATGGTAACGGGCGTCATGCACCTGCGCATACGGATCCGCCTTGAGGTCCCAATGGGTCAGCGTGGAAGAAATCTCCTCGTTCCACAGATAGTTGACCTCCATCAAAGCGCGGGAGAACCGGTTGAGATAGTAATATGAAGGATTCTCGGACTCGTCCCCATGGGACGGGCCGCCCCCAAGCTTGTTGCAGGAAGGCAGGCTGGCCAGCAGCAGGCACAGCACAAAGACAGTTCGTACGAAGTGTTTCATAAGCTGCAAAGATAATAAAAAAGGGGCGCAGACAAACATCTGCGCCCCAATCAGCTTGATCAAAATCAGAACGCGTATCCCAGGCCGAACAGCATCGTGTTTCCAAGGGTCTTGGAGCCCAGCAGGAATGCGGCGTCGAGATGGACGCCCGCGAACTGGACCCCCAGGCCAAGCGAAGCATAGGTCGGGATGGCCTTGGCGGCATCACCGTAATGGAAACCACCCCGCAGGGACACGATCTCAGCGATATTGTACTCCAGGCCCACGGCCGCCATCAAAGCGCCCGCGAAGAGGTAGTCCGCCTCGGCGGAAGCCGTAAAGCCGGCCACCGAATAGGCAGCGCCAGCCCGCACAAGGCCGGGCTGTGCATAGGATTCCCCGCCATAGTTGACCTGCGAGCCAAAGTTGTTGACAGACAGACCGGCCTGAAACCCTTCGCGCTGATACTTTACTGAAATGTCTGCACCGAAAGCAGAGGCACGAGCAGCATCGGTCAAGGAGGAAGAAAGGAACCGCAGCGTCAGACCGGCGGCCAACCCATCCATTATCTCATAAGCGAAGCCAGCGGCAAACGCATATTCGGACGGAGAGAACGTGCCATTAGAACGGCCCTCGTTGCCGATGATATCGTATGCCGGATAGGACATATTCTTATAAAGCAGTCCAGCGGCAAAACGGGAAGACAACTGATAGAAACCCGCGACCGAAAGCATCCGCGTCCCGGCGACTTTCGGCTGCCAAAGGGCATAGCCCACCGACGCGGCCATTTTAGGGCCCTCCAGGGCCGTTGCGGCCATATTGTTCTCCAAAGCATACGCATCCGCAGTCATGGCGACACCGGCATTGGCCATACCCACAGCGGCAGGATCCGTATTGATATTCAAGAAAGAAACGCTCTGCGCACGAAGGAGCGGCGCACAAAGGGACAATGCCACAAAAGCGATAAGAATTCTTTTCATCGTGTCCTATTAGAGTTTGACGATAGACTTTTTGATCTGTTCGCCGTTATAATCCAGCAAAACAGTGTAAACACCCGGAGCAAAGGCCCGGACATCAACCTTGGCCGGGTCGAACGGCGTGATGGTGAGGTTGTCTTCGTAGACGGCCGCGCCTGCGATATTGACTACACGAAGGGAAGCCGAAGCGGACTCGCTCGTGCGGACATACAGATAATCGGAGACCGGATTGGGATAGACGTCCACCGGTTCCGCGCTTTCACGGACCAGGATCTTGAATTGCTGGGAGACCTGCATACCCCGGACATCCTTGCCGACGATGGTGACATCCGCATAGCCAAGACCAATCGCCGTGATGTAGAACTTGCCACGAGAATAATTGACGTTGGCCACGTTCTCGTCGCTGTTGACGATGGAATACGTCAGCTGCTCTCCGTCGGCATCATAGAAATAATCAGCCTCCGGGAGTTCCCGTTTCTCTCCCCGCACGCCAAAAATCAGGTCGGACATCCGGTCAACAAGGACCGGCGCCGTATTCTCCATAATGGTATACTTGAAGTTCAACTCCGCACGCGCTCCATAGATATCCGTCACAACAATTTTGGACTTGTAATCGCCGGTGTCGGCCAACTGACCCCGGATCACGACGCGGGGATGGCTCTTGTCAAGCGTGTCCAGGGTTTCCGCCTTCGAGGCGGCATCCAGGGCAATCGACATATAATGTCCATCGGGATCCGTGTAGGTAAAGTCCATCGAAACCGTCTCATGCGCTTTCAGCCTGAAACTGGTCGGGCCTTCCACGGAAATAACCGGGTCGCTGTTCGCGCCCGTACGGACGTGCTGAACAGCAGTCGGAGCCGAGTGATTGCCGGCCAGGTCACATGCCACGGCGCAGAAATAATAATCCGAATTGAATTCCAGACCGGACACGCTTCCGGAAAGTGTTCCACCCACCTTCACACCGCCAACATAGAAAACGCCGAACATAGCCTCCGCGGGGTTAACTTCAGGTTTCTTGTCATAATACACGATGATGGAGGCAGGTTTGCCGTCATCCGCATCGGCCGGGACCATAGCATTGAACGAGACACTGTTCGACTGGGCGGAGACATTGAAGCTTTTAATGCTGTCCGGGGCTTTACCTCCTGATCCTGCGATAGCTTTATACGCATTGACCAGGCCTGAGCCAATCGCAAACGAGCGATTGTACGAACTGATGTCCGTAGTGTTCTCCAGCAGGAGTTTCCGAAGCGCAGCTCCTGTAAATCCGGGTTTGCCAAGGCGGGAAACCATCAGCGCCGCTACACCCGACACATGAGGACAAGCCATCGAAGTGCCTTGCATATAGCCATATTCATTCCCCGGCAAGGTGCTGAGAACTTGATTTCCCTTCTTCACATCTCCACCAGGAGCGCTGAGGTCCACCCAGCTACCATAATTAGAGTAATAGGCGCGGCGATAATCGGCCCCCACAGCAGCTACCGTAATCATCCCTTCATAGTCGGAAGAGCCCCAGTCCCGGTTTTCATTCCCGGCCGAGAAGATAACGACACCGCCGGCCATCGGTCCGACCTGAGCGCCATTCTCATCGATTCCGGCATATTGGTTGAAATAGTCAACAGCTGCGCGCAAACCCATCGGACATGTCTTGGCATCGACATAGCTCCAACTGTTCTGACTGATGATAGCCCCATGGTCCGCGGCCCACTTGATGGCTTCCGGACCAGACCCGGAACCATCTTCGCCACTAAAGATCTGGCAAGACATAATCTTTACGCCAGGCTGACCGGCGGCCTTGTTGCCGCCCGCAACGCCACAGACACCGATCCCGTTGTTGTTGACCGCCGCGATAGTGCCAGCCACATGCGTGCCATGAGCATCTGCGGTAATCTGCGGACTGTTATCAAAGAAGTTATGGCCATAGATCTTGCGGCCTTTGACGCTCGGGTCCGTCCACATATTGTCAGCCAAATCCTCATGGGCGAAATCGACGCCGCCATCGACGACAGCGACGACCACATCGGGACGGCCGGTAGTGTAGTTCTCCCAAATCGGGAAAACATTGATATCGCATCCGCTCAAAGAGCTGGACGCCGTACCGTTATTATAATAATGCCATTGCTGGGGTAAACGAGGATCGTCAAAAGGCATTTCGGAATCCGACGCTGCCTGAGGCATCTCGGCATAACCTGTCACTTTCGGATCACCCGCCAACTTGATACGCGGGTCCGGCTCCGCAGTTTCCACACCCGGAACGGACAAGAAGTCGGTTTCGGCCTTCGTCAGGGACTGGGCCTGATCAAATTCCACGATATAGAAACGATGCAGGCCCGCCGCACGCGTACGCGCCTCGAACTTGCCGGCGTCAGGGAACATACGGCGCATCCGGACGATACCGAGCTCGTCTATCGGGAAGGAGAGCGCTTTGGTCTGCGCTCCCTGCACAAAGCCTTCTTCGTCCATACTGGCCTCCAATTGAATGGCCAACTCTTCCGTGACCAGAATATTCATCCTTCCGGGATAATAATTCTGTTCTTTCCGTGCCGTCTCCTCCTTGGGGCCGACGGGGTCCAAAGGATTAATCTGACGCACACAGGCGGAAAGGCACAGAGCCAGTCCACCCAGCAAAAGCAATTTAAAATTCATCTGTCAATCTATTGATTAAGGAAATCCACCAGAGTCAAAAGGCTCTCGGGTTCCTTCCACTTTATCTTATGACTTTTCAACCACGACTTGAAAGCAGCCTTTCCCGCTTCATCCAGTCCCGACTCGATCCCACGCCGCGAGGCTTCAAAGAATCCGCCGGGGACGACGACGAAATATTTGTTTACCAAATTCACCCGCTCTCCACCATGACGGCTCTCCCACATCTCCATATGGTTCTGATTAATCCCGGCAATCTCCAGAGAACTGAGTTTGCGCGTAGCGGACGTGGTATTGGAAGTGCCATATGCACCGCTTCCTTCCAGGAGACGTTCAAAGTCACCCAACGACTGCAACGCCACGAAGCCCAGCTCCGAGGAAGCAACGATCTTCATCATCTGGCCATCGACATTCATATAGCGGTCATCCCCGATCTGGGCATAAAGGACATCCGCCAGCTGTGCCTCTTTGACAATTCCATTGTCAATATAATGCAAGGCGCCATGAAGGATATGGACATTGAGCGTTTGCTGGGATTTGGTCCCATTGTTCAGTACAACAGACCCTTCGGTAAACGACGGATAAAGATACGGCCACGCAGTAGAACATTCCTGCGCCCGTAAAATGCATGATGCCAACAGCACCAGCACGAAAGCAAGTGACTTTTTCATTTCTAAGTGGTTACGGTTTTTAGAAAACAAAGGCGCCCGGAGGACTCCGGGTGCCTTTGTAAGAAAATCAATGAAATCTATTTCTTCTCTCCTGTGAAAGGACCATAGATATAATTGACAATACCAGCACCCGGGATGTAACCGATGAGACCGGCCCCCTTACCAGCCGGGGTACTGTCGAGATCGAAGGTCAACCCTGTTACCTTTCCGTCAGCGTCATACTCGATCGTTGCGGTAACAGAACCGGAATCAAACAAATCTTCGAAGCCGGCATCAACAGCTAGCAGAAGGATGGATTCGCCATTGGAATACTTATATTCGGACTCCTGGCCCAAGGGAACAGTAATCGTCGTGAGATCCTCGGAGACGACACCATAGTAGCTTGCATTCCAGCCATCAAAACGGGCGCGAGCATAGTGAGCAATGTCGTAGAACCACACTACGTGGTCATCGTCCGCATCCTTCTTCAACTCGCAAGGCCAGGAAACCACTTCGCCGTGGTCGACACCAGTAAAAGTCCAATTGCCAAGAATGTTGGACAACGGGTGATCCGTATCCTGGATGGTCACGGTGCAGCTGCTTTCCATGCTGGCTTTCACATCGCCCGTGCTCTTGAATTCGAGTTTGAACTTCAGGTCACCCGTGTACCTGCCGGAGACACGCGCCCCATCCGCGTAGACCACGTCGGGATCATAGACCTTAACCTTGATATACTGCGTGCGGGTCTCAGGAGTAAAGGTCAGGACACCGGAGCCATCCACAAGGTCATAGTTGACACCTTCTTTGGCCGTGCCGTCAACAGCACCGTAAGAAACCGTCACATTCCTGCCATTCAGGGAAGCTACCGTAACCGGAACGGAAATTTCTCCGGCGGTCTCGTCAAAAGCAAGTGCCGTCTTTTCGAACTCAGCGAAAGCGTCAGCTTCGTTGAATTCCGGGTTCTTGTTAAGTTCGCAGGAAGCGAACGTCAAAAGACCGCACAAGAGAGCAACAACAGAATATATTCGTTTCATATTCTTCATCATTTTAGCTTAAAAACCAGGGTTGTGGGAAAGATTCGCGTTCACGTCATACTCGCGCTTCGGGATCGGAAGAGCCCAGAACTTGGAGGATGCGTCCAGATTGTCCGGACGGCGAACGTCGGAATAATTCACGGCGCCGGCGGCAGTACGTCCGAGGTCGAACCAATAGTGGCCCTCGAAGTTGAGTTCAAGACGACGCTCAAGCGCAACGGCGGCGCCGGCAGCGGAGGTAAGGGGAGATGCATTTCGGTTGGCGCGGATCGTATTGAGATCGCTCAACGCAGTAACGCCCGAGATCGAAGCACCGTTCACGATGGCCTCCGCGCGGTTGAGATACATCTCGGAGAGACGCAGGACAATCACGTTGCTCACATCCGGCGTAGAAGTCGCATCGCCAAGACCCTTGCCATAGTACTTCATGGTCCAAAGCTCGCCGTTGGACTCTTCCTCCTGGTCGGTGCAGAACATGGCCTTGCCATCATCTTCACCACGGACGCCCGTGGAGCCCCGGACATCTCCTTCCTCGAAGAGACTGGTGAGAGCCTTCGAGGCCGCGCAGTCAGCATATCCGATCGGGTTGGTCATATGCGACGGGCCTTCCCAGTACTCATCATAAGCGTTGGATTTGTTTCCATAGATCTCAAAGATCACCTCAGATCCACCGACATTCTTGCTCCAGACAGAAGGATACTCTTCTGCCGTCCAAAGCTTGAAAGCGGGATTGTTGATCACCTTGGTGGCATAGTCTGCAGCAGCCTGCCAGTCCTGGTTGTAGAGATAGACGCGGCTCAGCAGCGCCTGGATGGCCGGAAGCGTAGCCGCCGCCTTCTTGTCGGTGATACCGGCACGGGCGTAGTCCGCAGCCATCAGAGACTCGGCCGTGGTAAGGTCGCTGATAATCTGAGCATACACTTCTGCAACGGTATTGCGGGCGGGCTGCTCCTTGGCGGTCTTGTCAGTCTTCAGCACAATAGGGATGCAGTCATTGAAATTGACGGCCGCAGCCTTGGCCGGAGAATAAGCATAGAGACGGGCCATATCGAACATGGAGAGAGCACGCAGGAAATAGCACTCAGCCTGCAGGTTCTTGACATCCTGCTCGGAAACTTTACCCTTGGCATATGCCTCCATGCCATTATCCTCAATAGCCTCAAGGACATTGTTGACAGCAGAAATAACATAATAGCCATAGCCCCAGAGGCCAACGGTAGCGTCAGCGCTGTAAGTCATATAGAAGGGCGCCTGATAACGGCCCGACTGGAAGCTGGTGCTCGTAGGAATAGTAGCGTTGTCGGCACGCATCTCACTCGTCAACACGAAGTCAGCGCCATACCAGGTACCATCTGCGAGCGGAGAATAGGCTCCGGCAACAGCGGAATTAATAGCATTGTAATCTATGAGCGCAAGTGCATTGCTCTGGGTCAGGAACGGATCCTCCGTAAGGAAGTCTTTGCACCCGGAAGCAAGGACAGCGGCGGCGCACAGGGCGATATATGCAATTTTTTTCATATCCGATTTCATTTAAAGCATTAGAAAGAGACCTCGATGCCGCCCACGATAGACTTGGTCATAGGATAGACACCGGTACCCATACCGGTCACGCCACGCTCAGGATCCCACCAATCCACATCATGGAAGGTGTAGAGGTTGAGGGCACTTGCGTAAACCTTGAGGGCATTCAGACCAATCTTCTTGACGACATTGGTCGGGAGGGAATACGACAGGGTAATATCCTTGATACGCAGATAGCTGCCGTCCTGCATCCAGCGGGTGCTAGGCATCGCATACGAGTTGGAAGAATTGCCGGCAACCGGCTTCGGGAACACGCCAGTATCACCCGGCTGTTTCCAGTAGTTGAGGGAGCGGGCAGATTGGTTCATGCTCATCTGGCTACCATCGGAGTTGATGTACCGGTTCTCGACGATGAGGACCTTATTGCCAGTCTTGAATTCAAAGAACGCACTCAGGGAAAGGCCCTTCCAGGAAATGTTGGTATTGAAGCCACCGGTGAACTTAGGCTCCGGAGAACCGGCATAGATATAGGAGGCCTTGTTGTAGTCGTTCGTCAGCGTAGTACTGGTGATGTTTCCATCCTTGTCGAACTCGTGGTGACGCCAGAGAGCCTCACCGTTGGACGGATTGACGCCATAGTAATCCTTCAGATAGAAAGTATAGAACTGCTTTCCGACCTTGTGCTTGATACGGCTATCATCCGGATAGTTCATTTCCTGGGTATCACCCAGATCCAGGACTTCGGAACGGTTGTAGGACAGGTTGAAACCGGCGCTCCAGTTCCAGTCGCGGGAATTGATGATATCACCATTGATCTGGATCTCGAAACCTCTGTTGGCCAGGGAACCGATATTCATGAAATTGGAGCTGAAACCGGAAGTCTGCGGGACCTGCTTGTCAAGGAGCATGTCCGTGGTCTTGCGGCTATACAGATCGAACTGGAAGTTCAGCCGGTTGTCAAAGAAGCCTGCGTCGAGACCGACATTCCAGGTATAGTTCTTCTCCCAGGAGAGAGAAGCGTTATCCGGCCGACTGGGCAGAGAACCGTTGGTACCATTGTACGCGGAGGTCGCATAAACGCCGTAAGCACGATAAGGGGCGATACTGTTGTTACCGTTCACGCCGTAGCTTGCGCGGAGCTTCAACAGGCTGAGCCAATTGGCAGAACTCTTCATGAAGTTCTCGTGCGTAATGTTCCAGGAGCCGGCGACCGCCCAGAAAAGACCCCACTTGCTTTCGGCGCCGAAGAGGGAAGAACCATCCTCACGCACGGAAGCCTTCAGGTAGTAGCGGTTGTCATAGTTGTAGTCCAACTGGCCGAAGAAAGAAAGCAAGGTGCGGAAATTGCCGCTATAGCTTACCTCATCCTTTTCAGACACCATCGTGTTCGGATACGGGATATTCGCGTCGACATCGCCATACATATAGTAGTATTGGTAACTGCGACGCATCGCCTCCTGTCCCAACAACACATTGAAGCTGTGGTTGTCGAGCGAGAAATTATAAGTAGCGGTATTGGAGGTCGTCAGCGTGATATACTGCGTCGTAGACGACTGGAGGGTGCCCTTCGTATCGCCCGGATCCGGGGCCCAATAACGACGGCCCTCACCGAACGTAGTCTCGACAGAGTTGTTGGTCTTGAAAATGAGGTTGCGCACCGGCTCCCACTGGAGATATGCCGTACCATGGACACGATACTGCTTTTCCCACTGGTCGTCATACTTGGCGGTGTAACGCGGGTTCGTGTTGGAGTTAGACGGGATGTTGAGGTTGAACTCGCCATTCTCATCATAAGCCGGAATCCAAGGGAGGATGGTCAGACCTGCAAAGAACGGGTTGCTATAGTACAGGCTCTGCATCGGCGTATCATTGGACATCGTATACGCAAGATTGACACGGGTGCCGATCTCGATGGTGTTGGTCAGGCGATAATCGGAATTGACACGGGCCGTGAATTTCTGGAAATCAGTGCCATAGGAGATACCGTCATTCTTCTGGTAAGCGAGCGAAGAATAGAAACGGCCGCGGTCGGTGCCGGCAGAAGCGTTGATTTCGTATTCCTGCATGGCACCCATACGGATGAATTCCTTGAGCCAGTCGGTGTTGGCCTTGGCAAGCAGGGACTTCGGACGATAGTACGGAGACTGCTCGCTGTCCGGGTCGAAGCCGGCGTTGGTGATCGCCGTGCGCTGCCAGTCGATCAGCTCGTCACCGGTCATCACGCGGAAATGATTGTCATTGGCCAGCATGGAAGCACCGAACTTGACACGGGCGTTAAAATTCGCCTTGCCGGCACGGCCGCTCTTGGTGGTCACCAGGACGACGCCGTTGGCAGCACGGGAACCATAGATGGAAGCCGCGGCGGCATCCTTCAGGACCGTGATGGACTCGATGTCGTTCGGGTTGATAGCAGAAATCGCGTTGGAAGTGTTGGTAAAGTAACTCTGGTCACCGGACTCCACGGGAATACCATCAACAACCCAAAGCGGTTCATTACCGGCATTGATGGAAGAAATACCGCGGATACGGATCTGCGTATTGGCACCCGGCTGACCGGTATTGGCCGTCACCTGCACGCCAGCCAGCTTGCCCTGGAGGAGCTTGTCCACGGAAGAAACCGGGGCCTCCGCCAAAGTGACATTCTTAAGCGCTGCAACAGCGCCGGTGTTGGCTTCGCGACGGACAGTACCGTACGCAACGACGATCGTCTCCTCGAGCATCTCGGAATCGACATCAAGGACGACGTTAATGACAGAACGGCCGTTGACAGGGATCTCAACGGTCTTGAAGCCGAGACAGCTTACGACAAGCGTGCCATTGGAAGGCACGGAAATGCGGTAATTACCAAGGACGTCCGTCATGGTGTAGACGGTCGTGCTGCCCTTGAGCTGCACGGCTGCGCCAGTCACCGCGTCCCCGGACGGCTCACTCACGACACCAGACACTTGCACGTTCTGTGCAAGAAGCGTCATGCCAATCAGCAGGAACAGGGTGCTGAAGAACAGTTTTGCTTTTTTCATAAGCATTTACTTTAATTAAACAATAAACTTATACTAACCTGTTTTAGTTCATTTCGGCACGCCGGACAAGGATCAATCAGACCGGCGGCAAGTAAATAATCGCTGCAATGTCGGAACAATTTTTCACAATTCCAAATCTGTAATCTCGCAAAGAATTGTGCCTGTGAGCGAATTCGATGTCAAAAAAGGATGATTTCGCGAGTTTTGAAGAAATTATATTTCGGATTGTAATCAAATTCCGACATTAACTTTCAAACCATAATTTTAAATTTTTTTACAAGAATTTCATATTCGCGCAATCCGCTGATTTTCAGCGCATTAAAAACAATTCCCCACTACACATACGCACATCACGATTTTTCTTATATTTGCAAACGCCGCAAACGGCAGATCCATTTATAGAACTATGGCCCAAAAAACACCATATAAGATTATTAGTCCCTCTGTTTCTGATCCTTACGGGTTGCTCAGCCCCTGGATTGGGCTTGACCGGCGACCCGGCACCCGGCGGAGAGACCTGTAGCGACCTCGAAGAATAGCGCCTCCGGGCTATTTATATTTACTTTTCTAATTTTCTGAACTATGGTTAAAAAACACTATTCAAGCTTACTGTTAGCTTCTCTGATGCTGATCCTCTCAGGATGTGCAACCGACGGGCTGAAGCCCACCGGGGAATCCCCCGCCCAGAAAGAGAGCAACGAATCCATTGCCGGCACCGCCGTGGTCCTGGTGGCCGAAGATGTTGCCGACGGCTTCGAGGACATGCCGCGCACGAAGGCCTTCGACGCCATCGGCATCGAGCGCATCGAGCGCGTCTTCCCGGATGCCGGGGAGTTCGAGGAGCGTCACCGCGCCGCCGGCCTGCACCGCTGGTTCCGCGTCTCCTATGATCCCGCCGTCCCCCAGACCAAGGCGGGCGAAGACCTGGGCGCCCTGCCCGGCGTGGAAGCCGTGGACTTCCCGCATGAGAAGGTCAAGTATTCCAACTTCAACGATTCTTTCCTGTTCCATCAGTGGAATTATATCAACACCGCCCAGAAGAGAGGCTTCAAGGCCGGCGCCGACATCAACGTCGAGCCGGTGTGGGACCGCTACACCGGCGGTTCGAGCGACGTCATCGTAGCCGTCGTTGACGGCGGCGTGGACCGGAGCCATGAGGATCTGGCCGGCGTCGTGCTCTCCGCCTCCGAGGGCAGCCACAATTTCGTGTCCGGCTACTCCGGCACCCAGATGTTCGCTGACGAGCACGGCACGCACGTGGCCGGCACCATCGCAGCCGTCAACAACAACGGCAAGGGTGTCTGCGGCGTGGCCGGCGGCCGCAACGGCAACGGCGGCGTGCGCATCATGACCCTCCCGATCTTCGGCCCGAGAAGCTCCGACAGCGGCGACGACGCCTCCGCGATCGTCTGGGCCGCGGACCACGGCGCCGTGATCATGAACTGCAGCTGGGGCTATGTCGCCCGCTCCGAGAGCCAGGCGCGCCGCACCGCCCAGCAGTTCAATTCCTACAGCTCCGCCCTCCGTTCGGCCATCGACTACTTCATCGCGAACGCCGGCAAGGACAGCCGCGGCCGTCAGACCGGCCCGATGGCGGGTGGCGTGATCTTCTTCGCCTCCGGCAACGACGGCTACCGCTACGGCACGCCGGCCAGCTATGAGCCGGTCATCGCCGTGGGCGCCTTCGGCCCGGACGGCAAGATGCCGCGCTTCTCCAACTACGGCGACTGGGTGGACCTGCTCGCCCCCGGCGGATCAGATTCCAGCTCCCGTCCTGAGGAATGGGTGGCCAGCACGGTCCCCACGAACAGCTATGCCTACATGCCCGGTACTTCAATGGCGTCCCCGCACGCCGCCGGCGTGGCTGCGCTGATCGTCTCCTACTTCGGCGGTCCGGGATTCACCAACGACATGCTGAAAGAAGCCATGATCAGAGGCTCCAAGCCGAACGTCATCAACCGCCAGGGCCGTGCGGCCGGCGGCAAGCTCGACGCTCTCGGCGCCTTTGAGTATTTGCTGGGAAATAACTGATAAAACCAATTATCCGGAGGCGCCGCCCAGCAGATCCAGGATTTCTGCCGTGATCTTCTGCTGCCGACCCTTGTTATATTCGAGCGTAAGCTCACCGAGAAGATCCTCGGCATTATCCGAAGCCGTCTGCATCGCCAAGGTGCGGGCGGCTTGTTCTGCTGCGACGGAGTCAAGGATCGCTGCGTGGAACTTGAGCAGCATCACCTGCGGGAGCAGCTGGGCGACGAGCGCCTCGGCGTCCGGCTCCAGGATGTACTCCTCTGCGGGCAGCGATCCTTCGCTTTCGCTCAGGATGACAGGGGCGGTGAAAGGCAGGTAGTCCTCCGCGACAGGCTCCTGCGAGGAGGCGGAGCGGAAACGGTTGTAGACGAGCACCACGCGGCTGATTTCTCCCTTCTGGAAGCGCTCCGCGAGGGAGCGGGCCAGCGTGGCGGATTTCTCATAGGAAGGATGACCGACAAGGTCGTTGCCGTCCTGGGCGGCGGTGTAGCCGGCGCGCTTGAGGGCATCGGCCATCTTGCGGCCCAGCGGGTAGACCTCCACATCGCCCTCGCAGGCACGGATGGTCTCCAGGGCCAGGCGGACGGCGTTGGCGTTGAACCCGCCGCACAGGGAGCTGTTGGACGCGATTGCCACAACGGCGGTGGGAGCGTCGTGCGTTGGCGTTGTGGAGGGCGGATCGGAAATTGGTTTTTCGGCAAACTCGCCCGGGAGCGAAGCGACGCAGGGGGTCTGGGGGGAACGCCACCCAGTCATTGAGTTTCCGTCCGCCCGCTGGGGAGATGCGACCGCCGGCCCAACTGCTGCCAGGATTTCGGCAAGCGTGCGCTCGTACGGGCGCAAAGCCTCGATGGCCCGCTGCGCCTTCCGCAGTTTCGCGGACGCGACGAGCTTCATCGCCGAAGTGATCTTCAGCGTGCTGCGGACCGACCCGATCCGGTCTTTGATCTCCCGAAGTGATGCCACGCCTCTCTCCCCTTATGCTTTGTGCGTCAGCAGCCGGCAGATGTCGGCGGCTTCCTGTTCGATGACGGCGGGCGCGTCGTCCGGCATCCTGCCGTCGGAGAGCGCCGCGAGGATATCGGCGTGCGCGCCGCGCATCCGGTCCAGGAACAAGCCCTGGAACTCGATGACCTGGTCGACCTGCAGGTCGGCCATCAGCGCGTGCGTGCCACAGTAGAGGATGGCAACCTGCTCGCCCACCGGCATCGGGCTGTACTGCGGCTGGATGAGCAGCTGGTTGTTCTTGCGGCCCTTGTCGAGGGTCATCGCCGTGACCTTGTCCATATCGGACGAGAACTTGGAGAAAGCCTCCAGCTCGTTGTACTGGGCCTGGTCGATCTTGAGCGTACCGGCCACCTTCTTCATCGACTTCTTCTGGGCCGAACCGCCCACACGGGACACGGAGATGCCCACGTTGATGGCCGGGCGGAAGCCGGCGTTGAAGAGCGAGGACTCCAGATAGATCTGGCCGTCGGTGATGGAAATCACGTTGGTCGGGATGTAGGCGGACACGTCGCCGGCCTGCGTCTCGATGATCGGCAGGGCGGTCAGCGAGCCGCCGGCCTTGACCTTGCCCTTGAGGCACTCCGGCAGATCGTTCATCTGCTCGGCGACCTCCTGCTGGCTGATGATCTTGGCCGCGCGCTCCAGCAGACGGGAGTGCAGGTAGAAGACGTCGCCCGGATAGGCCTCGCGGCCGGACGGACGGCGCAGGATCAGCGACACCTCGCGGTAAGCCACGGCCTGCTTGGAGAGGTCGTCATAGACGACAAGGGCGTGGCGGCCCGTGTCGCGGAAATATTCGCCGATGGCCGCGCCGGCGAACGGCGCGTAATATTGCATCGCGGCAGGGTCGGCGGCCGTGGCGGCCACGACGATCGTGTAGTCCATCGCACCCTTGGCGCGGAGGGTCTGGACGATGGAGGCGACGGTCGAGCCTTTCTGGCCGACGGCCACGTAGATGCAGTAGACAGGATTGCCCTTGAGGTACTCGGAGCGCTGGTTGATGATGGTGTCGATCGCGACGGCGGTCTTGCCGGTCTGGCGGTCGCCGATGATCAGCTCGCGCTGGCCGCGGCCGATCGGAATCATCGCGTCGATGGCCTTGAGGCCGGTCTGGAGCGGCTCGGTGACGGGCTCGCGGAAGATGACGCCGGGGGCCTTGCGCTCCAGCGGCATCCGGACGGTCTCGCCCTCCACGGGGCCGAGTCCGTCGAGCGGCGTGCCGATCGGGTCGACGACGCGGCCCACGAGGCCCTCGCCCACCGGGATGCCGGCGATACGGCCGAGCCGGCGGACGTTCATCCCCTCGCCCACCTGGTCGGTGGGGCCGAGGAGGACGGCTCCGACATTGTCCTCTTCGAGGTTCATCACGACGGCCTTCACGCCGCTGTCGAATTCGAGAAGCTCGCCGGCCTCGGCTCCTGCGAGGCCGTAGATGCGGGCCACACCGTCGCTGACGGTCAGGACGTGGCCGACTTCTTCGTAGTGGAGCGAGTTGTCGACCCCGCGGAGCTGGTCCAGCAGGAGGTCCGAGATCTCGCTCGCCTTGATTGTATTTTGCGCCATTATACGATTCTGTTGTTTGAGATGACGAATTGCCGGCGGATGGTCTCGATCTGGCGGCGGACGCTGGCGTCCAGCAGATAGTCGTCCACCTCCAGCGTGAAGCCGCCGAGCAGGTCGGGATTCACGTCCGATTCGATCAGGACATCACCGCCGAACTGTTTCTCCAGGACGGTGCGGAGCTTGCGCTCCAGCTCCGGCGACGGGACGGCGGTAACCAGTCGGGCCACCCGGATCCCGCGGGAGCGGTAGTACATCGCGATGAAACTGCGGAAGATGAAGCGTACGTCCTCGAGACGGCCGTTCTTGACCAGCAGACGGGTCAGACGCTCCAGCTCGGGCTCGAGCTTGCCGGGACGCTCTCCGGGCTGGCGGAGCAGCTGGCGCACCTGTGCGCACACACGCTCCCCGCCGCCCGTCTCCTCCGTGTAGCGGAGCAGGGCGGTGGCATACCGAGAGGCTATGATTCCCGTGTTCATCCTACCGTCAGTTGGGGATCTGCGCCTGCGCGGCCTCGTCGACCATCCGGTCGATCAGGCCCTGCTGGGCGGCGTCCCCTTCGAGATCTTTGCGTACGATCTTTTCCGCCACTTCCACCGAGATCATCGCCACCTGGCGGCGGATGTCGCGGATGGCGCTCTCGCGCTCCGCAGCGATCTCCACCTTGGCGTGGTCGAGCAGTTTGGCCGCTTCGGCAGCGGCTTCCTCCTTCGCCTGCGCAATGATGCGCTCGCGCGATTCGGACGCCTCCTTGAGGATGCGGCTCTGCTCCAGACGGGTCTCCTCGATCATTTTGGCCTGCTCCTGGGCCAGGCCCGCCAGACGCGCCTGGGCCTCATCTGCGGCCTTGAGCGAGTCGGCGATATGGTCGGAGCGGGTCTGGACGGCCTTCGTGATGACCGGGAATCCGAACTTCGCAAGGAGGAAGAACACGATCCCGAAGATCACGACCATCCAGAAGAGGAGGCCGAAATCCGGTGTAATCAGCGACATAAGCGATTATTTCGACGTGATGGCAAGCAGACAGACGAGCACGCCGAAGAGGCAGACGCCTTCGATGAGCGCACCGATGATGATGGCCGTGGTCCGCAGACCGCCGGCAATCTCCGGCTGGCGGGCCGAAGCTTCCATCGTGGACTGGGCGAGTTTGCCGATACCGATAGCGGCCGCGAGGGCCACGATGCCGGCTCCGAGGGCGCCGCCGAACTTGGCGAGCGCAGCTGCTTCAAGAATAGTTCCTAACATGACTGTATACGTTTTAGTTGGTTTCGTGTTCGGGTTGCGGATGCGCCAGGCCGATGAAGACGGCCGAAAGCATCGTGAATACATAGGCCTGGATGAAGGCGACCAGCAGTTCCAGGCAGTCCAGGAAGACGCCGAAGAGCGCCGCGATGACGGTCAGCGAACCGTTCAGCACGGGCCCGAGGGCGACCGACAGGAAGATCAGTGCAATCACGCTCAGGAGCATGATGTGCCCCGCGAGGATGTTCGCGAAGAGTCGGATCATCAGCGAGAAGGGCTTGGTGAACATGCCCAGGATCTCGATGAGCGGCATGATGGGGATGGCCTTCAGGAAGAGCGGCACGTCCGGCCAGAGTACTTCCTTCCAGTAGTGCTTGCTTCCGAAGAGGTTGACCATCATGAAGGTGAAGAGGGCGAGGACGCCCGTCACGGCGATATTGCCCGTGATGTTGGCGCCGCCCGGGAAGATCGGGACGATGCCCATCAGGTTGTTGATCAGGATGAAGAAGAAGGCCGTCAGCAGATAGGGCGAGAAACGCTTGTATTCCGGGCCCACGGCATCCTTGATCACGTCCTGCTCGATCATCACGATGACCGGCTCCAGCAGGGCGGCGAGACCCGTGGGTTTCTCCTTGAGGACATCGTGTTTCTTATACCAGCGGGCGCAGAGGAGGATCAGCAGCACCAGCAGGGCGCTGTCGATCATCAGACCGAAGACATTCTTGGTGATGGAAATGTCGATCGGGCGTTCGCCCGTCAGGGCATTGACCAACTTGCCGTCTTCGTTGAGCTTGTAGCCATGCTCGGCGGCATGGTGGAGAGTAAAGACGTGGATGCCGTCATCGATGACGATGCAGGGCAGCATCAGGGCGATTTCCTTGCCGTTGATGGTGGTGATGTGCCATTCGTAGGAGTCGCCGACATGGCCGAACAAATAGGCGTTCATGTCCAGGCTCTCCTCCTGCGCCGCCTCGGGCGCGTCGGGCTGGGCCGCGAGCGTCACCGGCAGCAACAGAAGCAATATGAGCCAGAACTTTCTCATGCCATCTCCGCGCACACCGTGATTTCGTTGTCCTTGACCTTGACCACGCCGCCGCGCACCGCGAAGCGCTGCTCCTGCGTACCCGACACCACGCGCACGTCGCCCGCGCTGAGCGCGGAAATGATGGGGGCGTGGCCCGGCAGGACTTCGAACGGGCTCAGCGAGCCCGGGAGGAAGACTGCCGTCGCCGCCCCCTCGAAGAGGGTGCCTTCGGGGGTCAGGATGCGTATGGTCAACGTCTTGTCTGCCATATCTTTATTGCTTGGCCTGGGCCAGCAGGGCTTCGCCCTTCTTGATCGCGTCCTCGATGGTGCCGACGTTCAGGAACGCCTGCTCGGGGAGGTAGTCCACCTCACCGTCGAGGATCATCTTGAATCCCTTGACCGTGTCGTCGATGTCCACCATCACGCCCGGGCAGCCGGTGAAGGCCGCGGCCACGGCGAACGGCTGGCTGAGGAAGCGCTGCACGCGACGGGCGCGGTTGACGGTCACCTTGTCTTCCTCGGAGAGTTCGTCCATGCCGAGGATGGCGATGATGTCCTGGAGTTCGTTGTATTTCTGCAGGATCTGCTTGACGCGCTGCGCGGTATCATAGTGCTCCTGCCCGACGATGTTGGGGTCGAGGATGCGGGAGGTGGACTCCAGCGGGTCCACGGCCGGGTAGATGCCCAGCGTAGCGATCTTGCGGCTGAGGACCGTGGTCGCGTCGAGGTGCGAGAAGGTCGTGGCCGGGGCCGGGTCCGTCAGGTCGTCGGCCGGCACGTAGACGGCCTGCACCGAGGTGATGGAGCCGTTCTTGGTGGAGGTGATGCGTTCCTGCATCTGGCCCATCTCCGTGGCGAGCGTCGGCTGGTAGCCCACGGCGGAAGGCATACGTCCCAGCAGGGCGGACACTTCGGAGCCGGCCTGCGTGAAACGGAAGATGTTGTCGATGAAGAAGAGGATGTCCTTGGGGCCGTCGGCGCTGCCGCTGTCGCGGAAGGACTCTGCGAGGGTCAGGCCGCTCAGGGCCACGGAGCTACGGGCTCCCGGCGGTTCGTTCATCTGGCCGAAGACCATCGCGACCTGCGACTTCTCGAGAGCGTCGCGGTCGACCTTGGAGAGGTCCCAGTGGCCTTCTTCCATCGATTTGGAGAATTCCTCTCCGTATTTGATGACGTCGGACTCGATCATCTCGCGCAGCAGGTCGTTGCCCTCGCGGGTACGCTCGCCCACGCCGGCGAAGACGGAGAATCCGTTGTGTTTCTTGGCGATGTTGTTGATGAGCTCCTTGATGAGCACGGTCTTGCCCACGCCGGCGCCGCCGAAGAGGCCGATCTTGCCGCCCTTCAGATAGGGCTCCAGCAGGTCGATGACCTTGATGCCGGTAAAGAGCACCTCCTGGGAGGTGGTCAGGTCTTCGAATTTCGGGGGTTCGCGGTGGATCGGGAGGGCGCCTTCGCGCTGCAGCTCGCCCAGACCGTCGATCGTCTCGCCGGTGACATTCATCACGCGGCCGCGGATCTGGCCGCCGACCGGCATGACGATCGGCGTGCCGAGGCACTCGGCCTCGAGGCCGCGCTTCAGGCCGTCGGTGGAATCCATCGCGACGCAACGGACCGTGTCTTCACCTATGTGCTGCTGGACTTCGATGATGAGTTCCCGGCCGTTCGGCCGGATGACTTTGAGGGCGTCATGGATAGCAGGGAGCGATTTCTCCTCCTGGAGGCTCTTCAGATCGAAGTGAACATCCACTACTGGACCGATTATCTGGGAGATACGTCCCTTAAGCGCTTGCGTCATAGGCTTGGTTAATGATTCTGGGCGCGAAGTTACTAAAAAAACTTCAAAACTAAAGAACGCATTTCCGCACATTTATAGGTATTTTTCCGCCATTCTCATCCGCACCCGTTCTGCCTTCCCGGCACGGCAGTTCTTTACCGCCCTTCCCCCGCGGGCGGACGGAAATTATTTTTCGTGCAGCAGCCCGAAAAACCAATTTCCGTCCGCCCTCCACAACGCCAACGCACGGGCGGCGGAAGACGGCAGTTTACCGCTATACCTGCGAAGCAAAGATAGCATCAGCCTTCGGGTAGCGACTGCCGCTGCCGGAAAACCGGAAATCAGGAATAATTAACTCGGAGGCGAAGCCGACAGAGGGGGTTTCCGGGGGATCCTTCCCCCGGATCATCAGGTCCCGTAGGGCGCTGACGCTTTTCGGTAGAGGACGAAGTCCGTATACGAAAGAAGCCCGATTGAATTTCTTCAATCGGGCTTCCGAAAAGCGGCAGCGGCCTACTCTCCCACCTGGTGGGGCAGTACCATCGGCGCTGGTGCGTTTAACTTCTCTGTTCGGGATGGGAAGAGGTGGTTCCACACCGCTATAACCGCCGCAGTATATTACTTGAGAGAGATACACGCAATCTGTTTCAATTGCTCCCGGTGAAGAAATCTGGCTACTCAAAAGATTTCGGGCGATTAGTACAGGTCGACTGAACACATTGCTGTGCTTACATCTCCTGCCTATCAACGTGGTAGTCTCCCACGACCCTATAAGGAAGTCTCATCTTGAAGACGGCTTCGCGCTTAGATGCTTTCAGCGCTTATCCTGACCGAACGTGGATACCCGGCGGTGCAGCTGGCGCCACAACCGGTATACCAGAGGTTCGTCCGACCCGGTCCTCTCGTACTAAGGTCAGACCTTCTCAAACTTCTAACGCCCACAACAGATAGAGACCGAACTGTCTCACGACGTTCTGAACCCAGCTCGCGTGCCACTTTAATCGGCGAACAGCCGAACCCTTGGAACCTGCTCCAGCCCCAGGACGTGACGAGCCGACATCGAGGTGCCAAACCGCTCCGTCGATTTGAGCTCTTGGGAGCGATCAGCCTGTTATCCCCGGAGTACCTTTTATCCTATGAGCGATGGCCCTCCCATGAGGAACCACCGGATCACTTTGCCCTACTTTCGTACCTGCTCGACTTGTTTGTCTCCCAGTCAAGCCCGCTTATGCCACTGCACTCTCCGCGCGGTTACCATTCGCGCTGAGCGGACCTTGGGAAGCCTCCGTTACTCTTTTGGAGGCGACCACCCCAGTCAAACTACCCACCAAGCGGTGTCCCACTCTCGTGGTTAGGCCCCGGGCGAGCAAAGGGTGGTATTTCAATGGCGACTCCACAGTTACTAGCGTCCCTGCTTCACAGTCTCCCACCTATGCTACACATCACTCGTCCAAGACCAGCGCTAAGCTATAGTAAAGGTTCACGGGGTCTTTTCGTCCCGTTGCGGGTAGGCGGCATCTTCACCGCCACTACAATTTCACCGAGCTCACGGCTGAGACAGTACCCAGATCGTTACACCATTCGTGCAGGTCGGAACTTACCCGACAAGGAATTTCGCTACCTTAGGACCGTTATAGTTACGGCCGCCGTTTACCGGGGCTTCGATTCAGACCTTCGCTTGCGCTAAGCCCCCCTCTTAACCTTCCGGCACCGGGCAGGTGTCAGGCCATATTCGTCATCTTAACGATTTAGCATAGCCATGTGTTTTTGGTAAACAGTCGCCTGGGCCATTTCTCTGCGCCCTGTCGCCAGGGTCCGCTTCTCCCGAAGTTACGCGGTCAATTTGCCTAGTTCCTTAGCCGTGATTCACTCGAGCACCTGAGGATTCTCTCCTCACCCACCTGTGTCGGTTTACGGTACGGGTCGTATTGCGCTTAGCGATAGAATGATTTTCTTGCGAGCTTGATTACCTGCGCTGTCCGTTCCTCCGAAGATTCACGGTACTGTCGGCTTTCAGTTTCCCTACGGCCTTCAACGTGGACATTTCCGTTGCCACGCGGCAGTGTCACTCCTCGGTCTCATCCTATCCTGCAACACGAGTACTGGAATATTAACCAGTTCGCCATCAGGTTCGCCTCTCGGCTGCCCCTTAGGTCCCGACTAACCCTGATCCGTTTAACGTTGTTCAGGAAACCTTGGGTTTTCGGTGTGAATATTTCTATATTCATTATCGTTACTTATGCCTACATTTTCTTTTCCAGACGCTCCAGCAGACCTCACGGTCCACCTTCGACGCTGACTGGAATGCTCCCCTACCACGCAATGCGAAATTGCGTCCTTAGCTTCGGCGACAGTTTTTATGCCCGGTCATCATCCACGCATCACCGCTCGACTAGTGAGCTGTTACGCACTCTTTGAATGAATAGCTGCTTCCAAGCTAACATCCTAGCTGTCTTAGCGGTGTCACTTCGTTTCGTCTCAACTTAAACTGCTCTTGGGGGCCTTAGCTGAAGGTCTGGGCTCTTACCCTTTCGCCGACGGATATTAGCACCCGACGACTCACTCCCGTCCTTTAATCTTCGCGCATTCGGAGTTTATCAGAAATCGATAGGCGATGAAGCCCTCTTTTCCTATCAGTCGCTCTACCTCACGAAGACACAGACGAGGCTGTCCCTAAAGACATTTCGGGGAGTACGAGCTATCTCCCAGTTTGATTGGCCTTTCACTCCTACCCACAGCTCATCCAAGCCCTTTTCAACGGAAACTGGTTCGGGCCTCCAGTGCCTGTTACGGCACCTTCACCCTGGCCATGGGTAGATCACTAGGTTTCGCGTCTGCTCCCGATGACTGAACGCCCTGTTCAGACTCGCTCTCGCTCCGGCTTACGTCCCTGAAGGACTTAACCTCGCCATCGAGAAGCAACTCGTAGGCTCATTATGCAAAAGGCACGCCGTCGTCCTTTCGGACTCCGACCGCTTGTAAACGAACGGTTTCAGGTTCTATTTCACTCCCCTGTTCGGGGTGCTTCCCACCTTTCCCTCACGGTACTGGTCCACTATCGGTCTTCCGGTTATATTTAGCCTTGCGGCATGGTCGCCGCAGATTCAGACAGGATTCCACGTGTCCCGCCCTACTCAGGTGCCACCATCGATCATGCCCCGTTACCTGTACGGGCCTTTCACCCTCTTTGGACTGACTTTCCAGACAGTTCCAGTTCCTAGCATAATCTTTAGAGGTGGTCCTACAACCCCGACATCGCCGTAACGATACCGGTTTAGGCTCTTCCCATTTCGATCGCCACTACTTTGGGAATCGATATTTCTTTCTTTTCCTGCAGGTACTAAGATGTTTCAGTTCCCTGCGTCAGCGCCAACTAATCGTTGGTGACTGGCCTTCAACCAGCCGGGTTACCCCATTCGGACATCTCCGGATCAATTCCTGTTTGCAGATCCCCGGAGCTTTTCGCAGCTTACCACGTCCTTCATCGCTTCCGGAAGCCAAGGCATCCTCCGTTCGCTCTTGTTCTCTTTCTCGTACTTATAAGTGAATCATTTGCGACATTTACGTCTCAAATATTACTCGTTTTGCCTT